>NZ_JANEWI010000032.1:0-59166 GCF_028069775.1 Citrobacter sp. Igbk 17
GTATTCTTATTTCTATTAATCTGCTTCCTTTACGCACAAACACTAAAATAAATTACAATTAATTAACATCAATGCATCATTTCAAAGCAAAACAACACATAAAACCAGAGTGTTTCACAGTTTTTGATTGCGGTACTCCCTTTTCATCCGCTATGTTGAAAAAACGCCTGCGCCATCGGTTGAATCCGTATTTTTATTGATTTTAATCAGCAAGGAGCAGGTGTTTATTAGGCACATTCTCACACCGCTTTATGCTTTTTTTAGTTTTTTTACTTTCTGGGCGTCAATATGACAGGGGAAACAATGTTGACATTTATAGAACTCCTTATTGGAGTCGTTGTTATTGTGGGTGTAGCTCGCTACATCATTAAAGGTTATTCCGCAACCGGCGTATTGTTTGTCGGGGGCCTGGTTTTATTGATTATCAGCGCTCTGATGGGACACAAAGTTCTGCCCGGCAGTGCCGAAAGCACCGGTTACACCGCGACAGATATTGTTGAATATATTAAAATTTTGCTGATGAGCCGCGGCGGCGACCTCGGCATGATGATTATGATGCTGTGTGGTTTTGCCGCCTACATGACGCATATTGGCGCGAACGATATGGTCGTTAAGCTGGCCTCCAAACCCCTGCAATATATCAACTCGCCTTACATGCTAATGATTGCCGCCTATTTTGTTGCCTGCCTGATGTCACTGGCCGTCTCTTCGGCAACCGGGCTGGGCGTGCTGTTGATGGCGACACTCTTTCCGGTCATGGTTAACGTTGGGATCAGTCGTGGTGCTGCGGCGGCCATTTGCGCCTCCCCTGCCGCAATCATTCTTTCTCCAACTTCCGGGGATGTCGTGCTGGCTGCAAAAGCAGCGGAAATGCCACTGATCGACTTCGCGTTTAAAACCACGCTGCCGATTTCCATTGCTGCCATTATTGGTATGGCGATTGCCCATTACTTCTGGCAGCGCTATCTGGATAAAAAAGAGAACATCTCTCACGAAATGTTAGATGTGGCAGAAATCACCACCACAGCCCCCTCGTTTTACGCCATTCTGCCGTTTACCCCGATCGTCGGTGTACTGATTTTTGATGGCAAATGGGGCCCGCAACTGCACATCATCACGATTCTGGTGCTGTGCATGCTTATTGCCGCAGTGCTGGAGTTCATCCGCGGATTCAACACCCAGAAGGTTTTCTCAGGTCTGGAAGTCGCCTACCGTGGAATGGCAGATGCCTTTGCTAACGTCGTCATGCTGTTAGTTGCAGCCGGTGTATTTGCTCAGGGTCTGAGCACCATTGGCTTTATTCAGAGTCTGATCTCTATCGCCACCTCATTTGGTTCTGCAAGTATTATTCTGATGCTGGTCCTGGTGATTCTGACCATGCTGGCCGCAATGACTACGGGCTCCGGTAACGCGCCTTTCTACGCCTTCGTTGAGATGATCCCAAAACTGGCGCACTCTTCCGGTATTAACCCTGCCTATCTTTCGATCCCAATGCTGCAGGCGTCCAACCTCGGGCGCACAATCTCCCCGGTATCCGGTGTGGTTGTAGCTGTTGCGGGGATGGCGAAGATTTCACCGTTTGAAGTCGTAAAACGAACTTCTGTTCCGGTGATGGTCGGACTGCTGATTGTGATTATCGCCACTGAAGTGATGGTACCAGGTTCTTCTTCAGCCGTCGTTGGCGGCTGATACTCAGTGAAATGCAGGCCGGATAAGGCATCTACGCCGCATCCGGCATTTAAACCGCACCGTTGCCGGATGTCGATGCTAAAGCATCTTATCCGGCCTACGTCAGAAATCAGCATTTAGCCGCCGTGGTAAATACGCTGCGGTCTACCTACCTTCCCGTGAATAATCTCCGCAATGATCAAATGGCGGCTGGCACAGTACTCCAGGTAACGTCTGGATGTTGTACGGCTGATGGTAAGCGCCTGGGCGATCGTTTCCGCAGTATGATGTACCGTCGGGTCAGCAAACAACTTCAGTACCGCATTCAGCGTTAGCGCGTCGATCCCCGTCGGCAAATCCCCTTTCGGCTCCCCGCGCGCATATGCATTAAACATTTCATCAATCTGTTTTTGGCTGGCACTGTCATTACCGGCCAGCATTCTTCTGCGTTGCTGATACCGGGTAAGCGTCTGCCCCAGTCGCTCGTAGGCTATGGGTTTAACCAGATAATCAAACGCCCCGCTGCGTACGGCTTCTGAGACCGTGTCCATATCACTGGCCGCCGTGGTAAACACCACGCCGCCAGGGTAGCGTGCCTGAGTCAGCTCGTGTAACAGAGTTATGCCCTTGCCATCCGGCAAGTAGTTATCCAGAAGAATCAGACCAGGCTTGAAGCGCTCAATCATCATCCTTGCTTGCTCAAGATTACCCGCCAGCCATATCTGGCTAAAACCGGGTATATGGCGGATATATTCAGCATGCATTTCCGCCAGTAGCGTTTCATCCTCAACGATCAGTAGCGTTAATGGTTCCGTCATTGTTTTTTTTCACTTTCGGAAGAAATAAAGAAAATAAGGTACCGCAGGGGGAGTTATCTTCGAGCGTAATCACCCCATTACAGCGCCTCACATAACTTGCAATCAGATACAAACCGATGCCATGTTCGCCTGGTTCATCGGTACGAGTGCTCACACCCTGTTCAAATATTTTTTCGCGCAATGCTTCCGGTACGCCACAACCTTGATCGGCGACTTCAATGATCACCTCATCGCCCTCATCACTCAGATAGAGTTCAACGACCTTATTACCCTGCTGGGTACGCAAACTGGCTTCAAAAGCATTATCAAGCAGATTGCCAACAATTGCTGCAAACTCTGTGCTATCCAACCCCTCAGGAAGTTTATGCAGTTGACTGCCAGGGACAATGCTCATTGTGAGGCCCAGTTCCCGTGCACGCTGTACCTTGCCAAACAGCAGGCCTGCAACCTGACGATCGGCGAAAGCACCGCGCAGACTATCAATGAGTTGCTGCTGCGCCTGCGACTCTCCCTGAACCATGGCCAGCACCCGGTCATACTCTTTCATTTGCAGCAGACCATTGATGGTGGACATCCAGTTCAGGTGTTCATGACGTAGCGTTCTCAGACTTTCTACATACTGTTTGATTTGTGTTAACTGGGCATTCAGGGTCGCAATTTCATCTTTGCTACGAAAGCTGATGATAGCTCCGAGCAGTTCATCACCTGAGCGGATAGCCTCGCGGTTAGCAATAACACTCAACCCATTAAAGTTAACCATCGCATCCTGACGCTTTTCCGCAATCTGCTGGGTAAAAAAATCTGCTGGCTGAACGACTTCCGCAATCGGCTTACCCAACCACTTACGTCCAGGCGACGAGAGCCCCAGCATTTTTCTCGCACTGCGATTTATCGCCGTAATGCACCCTTCAGGGTCAACAGCAATTAAGCCTTCGTATACTGAGCTAAACAGCGCCTCCTGCTGACGTACTACCCGCGCGATTTGTTTGGGTTCCATACCCAACATCTGGCGTCGAATATGGGCGGCAAAAAACCAGGAAAGTAACATAAGCACCAGTAACAATAGAATGAACACCCCTGCCATCGGAAGTAAGAAATCCGAGCGCCAGCTGTCGATTTTACTGATCAGGTAGCCAATTGAGACAACACCGATGATTTTACCATCATCATCAAAGATAGGGGTTTTGGCGCGCATCGCCATCCCGATAGACCCTTTACCGGTAATAAAGTAGCTTTCCCCTTTCTCCAGTGCGCCGGGTTTGGTGAACTGCATGGGGTAGCCAATTTTATCCGGATTAGGGTGATAAAGACGGATCGAGTGGGTATCACCGATAACCACATAGTCAAAGTCAGTCCCGCTCTGCAACTTATCCGCTATCGTTGCCAGGCGCTTGTAATCACGGTGCTTCACAGCAGTAATAATGCTGTCGTTCGAGGCGATAATTTTCGCCTGATTCATTGCCATATCACGAACATGCGTTGCCAGATAATCTTCAAAGCTGGCGGTAAAGTATTGTGCTAATGCCGCGATGATAAAAACAGAAACGACCAGAATGAGTAGAAAGATACGCAACGGAAACGCCAGGCTGCGAAAAAAAGGAAACCGTGTTTTATTTTTCTTTTCCGACATGTTTTTTCCTCACCGACGTTAACCGAAACTTATTTTTCGTTGTATTTGTAATAAAAATGTTTTATTTACAAGTCACGGCCTAAAATAGGATCGTTACAGATTCCCCACCTTAAATCAATTAAACAAATAAAAACCACACGCTATTTCCGGGTTAAATTAATTAAAAAACTTAAAACCATAAAACACATTAAAACCATCTAACTTATTGTGAAATAAATCAAAATTTACCTCCAAAATACTCCTTACGATGTATGCAGCAGGGAAAAAAAGAAATACTCCGTAATAAAAAAACATTCCCTTCAATTGCAAACAAAACGTTATCAGGTTGCTAAACAGAGCAACAAAAACAGAAACCCAGTAACAAATATACCATCGGGGCTCTATTTACTATGTTCGGTAATAATATATTCACGCAAGTTAAACGCTCAGAAAATAAAAAGATGGCGGTTATCGCTCAATTTCTGAAAGAGAACGATTTGAGCGTTGATACCACCGTCGAAGTATTTATCACCGTCACCCGTAACGACCGCTTGATCGCTTGTGGCGGTATCGCCGGCAATATCATCAAATGCGTCGCTATCTGTGAATCCGTACGTGGTGAAGGCTTAGCGCTGACGCTGGCGACTGAGTTAATCAACCTTGCCTACGAGCGGCATTGCACCCATCTCTTCATCTATACCAAAACCGAGTATGAGTCACTGTTTAAGCAGTGCGGTTTTTCGACGCTGACCAGCGTGCCCGGCATTATGGTGTTGATGGAAAACAGCACCACTCGCCTCAAACGTTACGCTGAATCACTGGCGAAACAGCGCCGCGAAGGGAAAAAAATTGGCTGTATCGTGATGAACGCCAACCCCTTCACCAACGGGCACCGTTTTCTGATCCAGCAAGCCGCCGCACAGTGCGACTGGCTGCATCTGTTTTTGGTGAAAGAAGATACCTCGCGTTTCCCGTATGAAGACCGGCTGGACCTGGTACTCAAAGGGACTAAAGATATTCCACGTTTAACCGTACACCGCGGTTCGGAATACATCATCTCTCGCGCCACGTTCCCGTGCTACTTCATTAAAGAGCAGAGCGTTATTAACCACTGCTACACCGAAATAGACCTGAAAATTTTCCGTCAGTACCTGGCCCCGGCACTCGGCGTTACGCACCGTTTCGTCGGTACTGAGCCGTATTGCACCGTCACCTCCCAGTACAACAACGATATGCGCTACTGGCTGGAGACCCCAACACTTCCCGCCCCGCCGATTGAACTGGTGGAAATTGAGCGGCTGTGTTTCCAGGAGATGCCGATTTCCGCCTCCTGGGTACGCAAGCTGCTGGTTAAAAAAGATCTCACGGCTATCGCATCCCTGGTCCCCGAAGCCACGCTGCACTACTTGCAAAGCATGGTTGAGCGAACCTCATCGGCTGCGACAGTCCGCCAAAATACCCCCGCATTAGCAACAGGTGAAAAATGAAAATAAACCAGGCAGCCGTCGCAGGCACTCTCGAGTCCGGTGATGTGATGATCCGCATCGCCCCGCTCGATACGCAGGATATTGACCTGCAGGTTAACAGTAGCGTCGAAAAGCAGTTCGGTGATGCCATCAGGGCCACCATTCTGGACGTTCTGTCCCGCTATAACGTCCGCGGCGTGCAATTAAATGTTGATGATAAAGGCGCACTGGACTGCATTTTACGTGCGCGACTGGAAGCATTACTGGCCCGCGCCAGCGGCATTCCGGCTCTGCCATGGGAGGATTGCCAATGATTTCCGATTCTTTACAACAACGTAAATCCCGCACACGCCGCAGCATGTTGTTCGTACCAGGCGCTAACGCCGCGATGGTCAGCAACTCATTCATCTACCCGGCAGATGCGCTGATGTTCGACCTGGAAGACTCCGTCGCACTGCGTGAGAAAGACACCGCGCGCCGCATGGTGTATCACGCGCTGCAGCATCCGCTGTATCACGACGTTGAAACTATTGTACGCGTGAACGCCCTCGACTCCGAATGGGGCATCAATGACCTCGAAGCCGTCGTACGCGGTGGCGCTGACATCGTGCGTTTACCCAAAACAGATACCGCCCAGGATGTCACTGATATCGAAAGCGAAATCCTGCGTATTGAAAACGCCTGTGGTCGTGAACCCGGCAGCACCGGTCTGTTAGCCGCTATCGAATCACCACTTGGTATTACCCGCGCGGTAGAAATTGCCCACGCTTCCGAGCGTCTGATCGGTATTGCTCTCGGCGCAGAAGACTACGTACGTAACCTGCGTACCGAACGCTCCCCGGAAGGTACCGAACTGCTGTTTGCACGTTGCTCAATTCTGCAGGCTGCGCGTTCCGCCGGCATTCAGGCATTCGATACCGTCTATTCCGATGCCAATAACGAAGCGGGTTTCCTGCACGAAGCCGCACACATCAAGCAACTGGGATTTGATGGTAAGTCGCTCATCAACCCGCGTCAGATTGAACTCCTGCACAACCTGTATGCCCCGACGCGCAAAGAGCTGGCTCACGCACGTCTGGTGGTAGAAGCCGCTGAAGCCGCCGCCCGTGAAGGCCGTGGCGTAGTTTCACTGAACGGCAAGATGGTCGACAGCCCGGTTATCGAGCGCGCCCTTCTGGTTATCTCCCGTGCAGAACTTTCCGGCATTCGCGAAGAATAAGGCAAAAAAATGACGCAGAAAATCGAACAGTCTCAACGACAGGATCGCGTGGCGACCTGGAGCCGTCATGCAGAAAGCGAGCTTTCCGCTTATCAGAGCACCGCAAAAGTTGAATTGCAGGCGCAAAAACCGCGCAACAAAAAGCTGTGCGCTAACCTGGAAGAGGCCATTCGCCGTTCAGGTTTACAGGATGGCATGACCATCTCCTTCCACCACGCTTTCCGTGGCGGTGATCTGACGATCAACCTGGTGATGGATACCATCGCTGCAATGGGCTTTAAAAACCTGACGCTGGCTTCCAGCTCCCTGAGCGACTGCCATGCGCCGCTGGTTGAACACATTCGTCAGGGTGTCGTCAGCCGTATTTATACTTCTGGTCTGCGTGGCCCGCTGGCAGAAGAGATCTCTCGCGGTCTGCTGGCTGAACCTGTTCAGGTCCACTCTCACGGTGGTCGTGTACACCTGGTACAAAGCGGCGAGCTCAACATTGATGTCGCCTTCCTCGGCGTGCCGTCCTGTGACCCGTTTGGTAACGCCAACGGTTACACAGGTAAAGCCTGTTGTGGCTCGCTGGGCTACGCTCGTGTCGATGCTGAAAACGCAAAACAGGTTGTCCTGCTGACCGAACAGCTGCTGACCTACCCGCATAATCCCGCCAGCATTACCCAGGATCAGGTAGATCTGATTGTACAAATCGACCAGGTCGGTGATGCTGACAAAATTGGTGCTGATGCCACTCGCATGACCACCAACCCGCGCGAATTGCTGATCGCCCGCAGCGCAGCAGACGTTATTGCTAACTCCGGCTACTTCAAAGAAGGTTTTTCATTGCAGACAGGAACCGGCGGCGCGTCTCTGGCCGTTACCCGTTTCCTGGAAGACAAAATGCGCAGCCGCGACATCCGTGCTGACTTTGCGCTGGGCGGCATCACTGCCACCATCGTTGACCTGCATGAGAAAGGCTTAATCCGCAAACTGCTGGATGTACAGAGCTTCGACCGTAATGCGGCAGAATCTCTGGCACGCAATCCAAATCACATTGAAATCAGTGCTAACCAGTATGCCAACTGGGGCTCAAAAGGCGCCTCTGTCGATCGTCTGGATGTCGTGGTGCTGAGCGCGCTTGAAGTGGATACCAACTTCAACGTTAACGTACTGACCGGTTCTGACGGCGTACTGCGCGGCGCATCCGGTGGCCACTGTGATACAGCGGTTGCCGCAGCGCTTTCCATCATCGTCGCACCGCTGGTTCGTGGGCGCATCCCGACGCTGGTTGATAACGTCCTGACCTGCGTAACCCCGGGTTCCAGCGTTGATATCCTGGTCACTGACCACGGTATCGCCGTTAACCCTGCACGCCCTGAGCTGGCGGAACGTCTGCAAGAAGCTGGCATGAAAGTTGTTTCCATTGAATGGTTGCGCGAACGTGCACAGCAACTTACCGGCCAGCCACGCGCAATCGAATTCACCGACCGCGTCATTGCCGTAGTGCGTTACCGCGATGGTTCAGTGATCGACGTTGTGCATCAGGTGAAGGAATAAGCCATGCACCTGCTCCCTGAACACGCCACTTGCCACGCGGTTTCCATTCCCGAGCTGCTCGCCAGCCGTGATGAGAGACAAGCAAGGCAACATGCCTGGCTCGCGCGTCATCACGCGCCATTGGTCTCTTTTACCGTGGTAGCGCCAGGCCCGATCAAAGACAGCGAATTAACCCGTCGCATCTTTAATCACGGCGTCATCGCCTTGCTTACGCTGGCGAAACAATCATCCTGGATTGTCAGGGAGCAAACTTCGCTGGTCTCCGCCAGCGGTCCGGAAGGTCTGTTGTCCATCGAGGCGTCAGCCCATGACCTCAAGCTCGCCACTATCGAGCTTGAGCATTCACATCCGCTGGGACGGTTATGGGACATCGATGTCCTGACCCCTGAAGGAGAAATCCTGTCCCGCCGTCATTTCGCGCTTCCTGCCCGCCGCTGTCTGTTGTGCGAGCAAAGCGCTGCCGAATGCGCGCGGGGTAAAACCCACGCGCTTTCCGACTTACTCATTCAAATGGAGGCACTGCTGCATGATGCCGATTCCCGCAACATCGACGAATAACGCTGTCCTTCCACTGGATCTGCCCGACGCCTACGCAACACTTGCCTGGCGCGCCATGCTGACTGAAGTCAACTTATCGCCCAAGCCTGGGCTGGTGGATCGCATTAATAACGGCGCACATAAAGATATGGCGCTGGAAGATTTTCATCGCAGCGCAGAGGCTATCCAGGCCTGGCTGCCACGTTTTATCGAATACGGCGCATTCAGCGCGCAGTTGTCACCTGAAGATGTACTGAAAGGACTGCGTCCGCTGGGTATGGCCTGCGAAGCCGATATGTTTCGCGCCACCGCCGGGGTGAACACCCATAAAGGCAGCATCTTTTCTCTGGGACTGCTGTGTGCCGCCATTGGCCGCCTGCACCAGCTCCAACTGACTGTTACCGCTGAAACCATTTGCTCTACGGCAGCAACATTTTGCCGAGGCCTGACCGAGCGCGAACTGCGCCAGAACAATCAACAACTCACGGCTGGCCAACGTCTTTATCAGCAACTGGGATTAACCGGCGCACGGGGCGAAGCCGAAGCGGGATATCCGCTCGTCATCCAACATGCCCTGCCGCACTACCGCGCACTGCTGACTCAGGGCCGCGACCCTGAACTGGCGTTACTCGACACATTATTGCTGCTGATGTCTATCAATGGCGACACCAACGTGGCTTCACGTGGCGGCGCTGAGGGTCTGCGGTGGATACAACAGCAGGCCACCACATTATTGCAGCAAGGGGGAATTCGTACCCCTGCCGATCTCCATTACCTACGCCAGTTCGACCAACAGTGCATCGAACGCAACCTCAGTCCAGGAGGCTGCGCCGATCTGCTGATCGTCACCTGGTTCTTAGCTCAGATTTCGCAAGTTCATCATTATCACAATTAAAGATCCTTTCCGGAGAATCACACACATGTCTTTAGCAAAAGATAAAATATGGAAGTTACTGGCCCCATTGGTCGTAATGGGCGTCATGTTTCTTATCCCCGTTCCTGATGGAATGCCTCCACAGGCCTGGCACTACTTTGCCGTATTTGTGGCAATGATCGTCGGTATGATCCTCGAGCCAATCCCGGCAACAGCGATCAGCTTTATCGCCGTCACGATCTGCGTTATTGGCAGCAACTACCTGCTGTTTGATGCTTCCGAACTGGCCGACCCGGCGTTTAAAGCGGGTAAGCAAGCGCTGAAGTGGGGTCTGGCAGGCTTCTCCAGCACCACCGTGTGGTTGGTGTTCGGTGCGTTTATTTTCGCACTGGGTTATGAAGTCACTGGTCTGGGTCGTCGTATCGCGCTGTTCCTGGTGAAATTCATGGGTAAACGTACCCTGACACTGGGCTATGCGATTGTTATTATCGACATCCTGCTGGCACCGTTTACACCGTCCAACACCGCGCGTACCGGTGGTACAGTGTTCCCGGTTATCAAAAACCTGCCGCCGCTGTTCAAATCCTTCCCTAACGATCCTTCCGCACGCCGTATCGGCGGATATCTGATGTGGATGATGGTTATCAGTACCAGCCTGAGCTCCTCTATGTTCGTTACCGGCGCTGCGCCAAACGTACTGGGTCTGGAATTCGTTAACAAAATCGCTGGCATTCAAATCAGCTGGTTGCAGTGGTTCCTCAGCTTCCTGCCGGTCGGTATTATTTTGCTGATCGTTGCTCCGTGGCTGTCTTACGTGCTGTACAAACCGGAAGTCACCCACAGTGCTGAAGTTGCAGCATGGGCCGGTGATGAACTGAAAGGCATGGGTAAACTGACCCGTAAAGAGATAACGCTGATCGGTCTGGTACTGCTCAGCCTTGGCCTGTGGGTATTTGGCGGCAAGCTGATTGACGCTACCGCAGTGGGTCTGCTGGCGGTCTCCCTGATGCTGGCTCTGCATGTTGTACCGTGGAAAGACATTACTCGCTATAACAGCGCATGGAACACCCTGGTCAACCTTGCCACGCTGGTGGTAATGGCCAACGGTTTAACCCGTTCTGGTTTCATCGACTGGTTTGCCAACACCATGAGCACACACCTGGAAGGTTTCTCGCCTAACGCGACAGTAATCGTTCTGGTACTGGTGTTCTACTTTGCTCACTACCTGTTTGCCAGCCTTTCTGCGCACACCGCCACCATGCTGCCGGTTATTCTGGCGGTTGGTAAAGGTATCCCGGGCGTTCCGATGGAACATCTGTGTATCCTGCTGGTACTGTCCATCGGTATCATGGGCTGTCTGACTCCGTATGCCACTGGCCCTGGTGTTATCATCTATGGCTGTGGTTATGTGAAATCCAAAGACTACTGGCGTCTGGGTGCTATCTTCGGCGTTATCTACATCGCTATGCTTCTGCTGGTCGGCTGGCCGATTCTGGCAATGTGGAGCTAATCCGCGCGCTTTACGCATAGTCAAAACGCATAGCTAAAATGATGCCAGTCAGCTAAACCTGACTGGCATTTTTTATGATTAAATAGATGATATTCAGAATTTATATAAGTGTCCGAATTCATCATGACATCAACATGGCGTTCTTTTCCTTTACTGGCAGCGCTTCTGCTGCCGGTTTCAGTAGCCGGGGCCTCCCAACTTGAGGCCAAACAGTACGGCGATTTTGACAGCTACGTGCTGGCTCTCTCCTGGCAAACCGGTTTTTGTCAGAGTCAGCATGAGCGTAATCGTCAGGAGCCTGACGAATGTCGTCTGCAAAAAGAGACTGACAATAAAGCAGATTTTCTGACGGTTCACGGCCTGTGGCCCAGCCTGCCAAACTCAATTGCCGCCCGCGGTGTCGATAATCGTCGTTGGATGCGTTTTGGCTGTGCAACGCGCCCTATTCCCAACCTGCCTGAAGCTCGCGCCAGCCGGAAATGCGCCGCACCACAAACCGGTCTGTCACTGGAGAGTGCGGCGAAGTTAAGCGCCGTCATGCCCGGTGCTGGCGGAACATCCTGTCTGGAACGTTATGAATATGCCAAACATGGCGCCTGTTTTGGTTTTGATCCCGACGCGTACTTCGGCACCATGGTGCGGTTGAACAATGAGATTAAGAGTAGCGAGACGGGCAAGTTTCTGGCAGATAACTACGGCAAAACGGTTAGCCGTAGCGCATTTGACGCCGCATTCGCTAAAAACTGGGGCAAAGAGAATATCAAAGCAGTGAAGCTAAGTTGTCACGGCAACCCCGCTTATCTGACGGAGATCCAGTTTTCATTAAAAGCCGATGCCATCAACCAACCTTTATCATCCCGTTCATTCCTGCCGCAACCGCATCCGGGTAACTGCGGTAAACAGTTTATTATCGACAAAACGGGATACTAAACAGGGAGACCGACGCGCACACCCGGCGTCGGTCTGACGGCTTAACGTTTTGGACGCGCATCCGGACGCACCAGATCAAAGCGATGTGATTCATCAATTGAATAATACGCACTTGGCCCACCTGCACGCAGTACCGGGTGCGCTTTCGCCGTCTGGTAGATGCCCTCTTCCAGCAGCGATTCATCAATGTGGATACCGACCACCTCACCCAATATCAGCCAGGTTTCAACAGGGGTGCCATCTGCGGTCGTCAATTGCAGACTCTGAGATAAACGACACTCAAAATTGACGGGACTTTGTGCCACGCGTGGCACATTAACTAACCGACTTTCGGCTTTGCAAAGCCCTGCGGCAAAGAACTCATCCTCGCCGTGCGGCAGACTGGCCGACGTTTCGTTCATCGCGCTGGCCAACTCAAGGGTAGTCAGGTTCCAGACAAACTCACCTGTTTCGATAATATTCCGCACGCTGTCTTTCCAGCCGCTGCTGGCAAAACCGATAATCGGCGGATGATAGTTAAAACAGTTAAAAAAACTGTACGGTGCCAGATTATGCCGACCGTTACTGTCACTCGACGCAATCCACCCAATAGGGCGCGGCCCAATAATGGCATTGAGCGGATCATGTGGCAGCCCGTGTCCCTGTGACGGTTGATAGAAATACATAGTTTTCTCTGGTGAAGTTAGCCTCTGCTAAGCATAAATTATGCTTCGCTCATCCCCCTGGCGGAAGAGGATCAGCGTAGAACAATCCACGAACGATTACGACTGAATAAAGCCGAGTAGATCGGCGTTGATCTGGTGTTTATGGGTGGTGCAAATACCGTGAGATCCTCCGGCATACACCTTCAACTGTGCATCTGGTAGGATTTCTGCCGCGACCTTACCGCAGGTTTCAAACGGGACAATCTGATCGTCATCACCATGAATTACCAGCGTCGGAATGGTCATTTTTTTGAGATCTTCACGCAAGTCTGTTTCCGAGAAAGCATGTATACAGTCGTACAGTGCTTTGATTGATCCTTGTAAGCCCTGTTCGACAAAACTTTCACGGACCGCCTTCGACTCCTTTGCGCCCGGTCGATTGTAGCCATAGAATGCGGCCGTCAACTCATAGAAAAAGGCGGCACGATCGTTCACAACGCCTTCACGAATGCCATCAAACACCTCCTTAGGTACACCATTCGGGTTAAAGTCGGTTTTGATCATGATGGGGGTTACCGCACCAATGAGTACCGCTTTTGCTACCCTCTGCGTCCCATGGCGGCCAATGTAACGAGCAACTTCGCCACCGCCGGTAGAGTGCCCGACATGCACAGCATCTTTGAGATTGAGATGCGCGGTAAGTTCGGCCAAATCGTCAGCATACTGATCCATATTATTGCCATCCCAGGGTTGGGCCGAACGCCCATGCCCTCGTCTGTCATGGGCTATCACACGAAATCCTTTCGACCCGAGAAACAGCATCTGATCTTCAAACGCATCTGCGGTCAGCGGCCAACCATGGCTGAACACAATGGGCTGGCCGCTTCCCCAGTCTTTGAAATGCAAATAGCTGCCATCTTTTAAGGTAAGTTTGTCGTACTGGCTCATGAGATCTCCTGTCGAGGAACACTGAGTTGTCGTGGTGCGCCCGCAGCGAGCGCTTAAAAAGCATAATGCAAATTTGAGAACGATCACGTTTTTTGCCACCCCCTTCATCTGCAGCAATATTGATGATTTGCCTGAATGTGAACTAAATCACTTCAAACCAGGGGTAAGTCTCAGTATCATCATAAAAGCTAAACCCTTGCCGCCTGACGGTGAGGGTTTTCTTTTGGGATTATTTACCTGCGCATCCGCAGTATCGACGACATGGAGTAATAAATGTCCAGACCAACTATTATCATTAACGACCTCGATGCGGAACGCATTGACCGCCTGTTGGAGCAACCTGCGTTTGCTGGTTTACCGATAGCGGACGCATTAAACGCTGAACTGGATCGCGCCCAAATGTGTTCCCCGGAAACCATGCCGCACGACGTGGTGACCATGAACAGCCGCGTGAAATTCCGCAATCTGAGCGATGGCGAAGTGCGTGTACGTACCCTGGTATATCCGGCCAATATGACTGACAGCAGTACACAGCTTTCGGTAATGGCACCCGTCGGTGCAGCGCTTCTGGGTCTGCGCGTTGGCGATACGATCCATTGGGAATTACCGGGCGGTACATCGACCCACCTCGAAGTCATCGAGCTTGAGTACCAGCCTGAAGCTGCAGGCGACTACCTGCGCTAACTCTGTCTTATCAAAGCGACTCGCTTTATCTTACAGGGGATGCATCCGCATCCTCTTTCCGCTTCAACCTCTGCTTTCTTTCATTTGCTGCACTTCCTTTTCTCCTGTTCGCAAAACATAAATCTGTGTCGTGACTGACAGAATCATTTTTAATACTATGCTGTTATGTGTTCATGTAATGACAAGGAGAATGTTTATGTACAACACAATCATAATGCCTGTTGATGTATTCGAAATGGAACTGAGCGACAAGGCTGTTCGCCATGCAGAATTTCTGGCACAAGATAAAGGGGTTATCCATCTGCTGCATGTGCTCCCGGGTTCTGCCAGTCTGAGTCTGCACCGTTTTGCCGCTGACGTTCGTCGTTTTGAAGAGCATCTGCAACACGAAGCGGAAACCCGTCTGCAAACGATGGTCGGTCACTTCAGTATCGATCCTTCCCGCATTAAGCAGCACGTTCGCTTTGGTAGCGTGCGTGATGTGGTAAACGAATTGGGTGAAGAGTTGAATGCAGATGTGGTGGTCATTGGGTCGCGTAACCCATCAATTAGCACCCATCTGCTCGGCTCTAACGCCTCAAGCGTTGTCCGCCACGCCACCTTACCGGTGCTGGTCGTTCGCTAATAAAAAAAGAGGCTACCTTCCGGTAGCCTCTTCTTCCTACAAACCGATGAAATCCCATTTGTAGGCCCGATATGCTTGTGCTATCGGGCATTTCGCTTCTTTTGCAGGTGAGTCTTACTTTCTTATACGGTTGTGGTGCGAATCAAATAATCAAATGCGCTCAGTGAAGCTTTCGCGCCCTCACCAGTCGCGATGATGATCTGCTTGTACGGTACGGTTGTACAATCCCCCGCAGCAAAAACACCCTTCACGCTGGTCTCGCACTTGGCATCAATGATGATTTCCCCCATGCGGTTACGCTCAACGGCGCCTTCCAGCCAGTTCGTATTCGGCAACAGGCCAATCTGCACAAAGATACCCGCCAGTTCCACATTGTGGATATCACCGCTGACGCGGTCACGATACTCCAGACCGGTAACTCTACTGCCGTCGCCTTTCACTTCTGTGGTTTGTGCATTCAAAATGATATCGACGTTTTTCAGACTGCGGACTTTATTCTGCAGAACCTGATCGGCCTTCATTTCCGGGGCAAATTCCAGCAACGTCACATGTTCGACGATACCCGCCAGGTCGATTGCCGCTTCAACGCCGGAGTTACCGCCACCAATCACCGCGACGCGCTTGCCTTTAAACAGCGGGCCATCACAGTGCGGACAGTAGGTTACGCCCTTGGTGCGGTACTGATCTTCCCCCGGAACATTCATGTTGCGCCATTTTGCGCCGGTAGCAATGATGATGCTGCGCGCTTTCAACACCGCGCCGGATGCCGTTTCAATCTGATGCAAACCACCTTCCTGTGCTGCCGGAACCAGCTTACTCGCACTCTGGCTATCAATAACATCAACGTCGTAATCATCAACGTGCGCTTTCAGCGCGCCAGCCAGCTTCTGGCCTTCGGTTTTCGGTACAGAGATGTAGTTTTCGATATCAACGGTATCAAGAACCTGACCGCCAAAGCGTTCGCCCATCAGACCGGTGCGAATACCTTTACGTGCAGAGTACACCGCAGCCGCTGCCCCGGCAGGACCCGAACCAACGATCAGCACATCGTAAGCATCACGCTGATTCAACTCTTCCGCCGCGCGTTTTTCTGCGCCCGTATCAACTTTCGCTACAATTTCAGTCAGCGTCATGCGGCCCTGACCAAACTCTTTACCGTTCATATAGACCGCCGGAACGCCCATGACGTTACGGTCGGTAATTTCGTTCTGGAATGTACCGCCATCAATCGCCGTATGCTTGATACGCGGATTCAGCACGGACATCAGGTTCAGCGCTTGCACCACATCCGGGCAGTTATGACAGGACAGTGAATAATAGGTTTCGAACTCAAAGTCCCCGTCGAGGTCGCGGATCTGCTCCAGCAGTGACTGTGCCTCTTTCGACGGATGGCCACCTGTCCACAACAGCGCCAGAACCAGAGAGGTAAACTCATGGCCCAGTGGAGAGCCGGCAAAACGTGGCCCCTGGTGAGAACCCGGATTGGTGATCAGGAACGATGGCTTACGTACGGCCAGAGTATTGTCTTCTTTAAAGGTGACTTTTTCTGACAGTTCAGCAATTTCAGTCAGCAGCTCCTTGATTTCTGCCGATTTAGCGCTGTCATCCAGCGTAGCAATCAGCTCAACAGGTTTGGTCAGTTTCTCAAGATAAGCCTTGAGTTGGGTTTTCATATTTGTGTCGAGCATTATTCTTCCCTCTCTGAAAACATCATCATGCAAGCCGAATTCGCGGGGCTGCATCAATGCAACTTGCGTCATGGTGCTGGAATGAAACAGGCGCAAATTTGCGCCTGTGGAATGCCGGATGCACTACGTTTATCCGGCCTACAAATTATGCGACTTAAATCTTACCAACCAGGTCCAAGGACGGAGCCAGAGTGGCTTCGCCTTCTTTCCACTTCGCCGGGCAAACTTCGCCAGGGTGGGAAGCGACATACTGTGCAGCTTTAATTTTGCGCAGCAGGTCAGACGCATCACGACCGATACCTTCAGCGGTAACTTCGATTGCCTGGATGATACCTTGCGGGTCAACGACGAATGTTGCACGGTCAGCCAGACCTTCATCTTCACGCATGTTGTCGAAGTTACGGGTCAGGGCGCCAGTCGGGTCGCCGATCATCGCATATTTGATTTTCGCGATGGTTTCAGAGCTGCTGTGCCATGCTTTGTGAGTAAAGTGAGTATCGGTAGAAACAGAGTAAACGTCCACACCCAGTTTCTGCAGTTCTTCGTAGTGGTCAGCAACGTCACCCAGTTCGGTCGGACATACGAAAGTAAAATCAGCCGGGTAGAAGAAGAAGACACTCCAACGACCTTCGGTATCTTTCTCGGTTACTTCGATGAACTCACCGTTTTTGAACGCCTGGTTTTTGAAAGGTTTAATTTTGGTATTAATCAAAGACATCTGTACTTCCTCCGTGTTTTCGTTGAGGGATAAGTTAACGAAAATCATTGATAAGGGCTAATGCGTTTCCTTTATCAAATCAATAAGCGTTAACTAACAACCGACTCAACCGCATTTTGTAAACCCTATTCTAAAAGTAAAAAAGGCTCCCTTTGCAGGGAGCCTCATTACCCGAGTTACCCGCAAGTAACTTCAGTGCCAGCAGAACTGGCTATGTGTTGCGCTCTACATTACCTTAACCAAGGTCGTAACAGCGATTGGGATTACATCACCCAACTACCGAAAGGGCAATCGACAGACTGTCGATCTTACCTATGGCTGCGATAGGTTTTGCAACTTAACTCCCTTTCCTTCTAATTTTATAAGGAAAATCAATGTTTAAACGTACATTACTCTTAGCTCTCCTCCCTGCTGTCGTCCACGCTGAAGAGCTTCCTGCCCCTGTTAAAGCGATTGAGAAACAGGGCATTACGATTTTGAAGCCGTTCGACGCCCCTGGTGGCATGAAAGGGTACCTGGGCAAATACCAGGATATGGGGGTCACTATCTATGTCACGCCTGATGGAAAACATGCGATCTCCGGCTACATGTATAACGAGAAAGGTGAAAACCTGAGCAATGAGCTGATAGAAAAAGAAATCTATGCACCTGCCGGGCGCGAGATGTGGCAACGAATGGAAAAAGCGTCGTGGATTCTGGACGGCAAAAAAGACGCTCCGGTTATTGTGTATGTGTTTGCCGATCCATTCTGCCCATACTGCAAACAATTCTGGCAACAGGCACGTCCGTGGGTTGAGTCCGGCAAAGTTCAATTACGCACGCTGTTGGTCGGCGTGATTAAGCCCGAAAGCCCGGCAACCGCTGCGGCCATTCTGGCAAGCAAGGATCCCGCTAAAACCTGGCACGACTATGAAGCATCCGGCGGAAAAATGACGCTGACAATGCCAGCAACCCCGCCTGCCGAGCAGATGAAGACGCTGAATATCAACCAAAAATTAATGGACGATTTAGGTGCCAACGTCACACCCGCCATTTATTACATGAGCAAAGATAATACACTGCAACAGGCAGTTGGTTTGCCCGATAAAGAGAAGCTGGATATTATTATGGGAGCCAAATAGATATACGCAACGAATGATTGATTGATTGATATCATCTTCATATCAATCAATCTTCTTTCCATATCAATCAACGCATTAGCACTTTTTACCGCAAAAATAACCCTACCTGTGCTATTTTAGTATTATTAAACCATTCATTAAGTTTTATATGTAATGATAATGCATTACAACTTACACATAACAAAACAGAATAGTTCACAACAAAACTCAAACAGGAATTAGCGTATGGCTAACCTTTACGACCTCAAAAAATTCGATCTCAACTTGCTGGTTATTTTCGAGTGTATCTATCAAAATCTGAGCATAAGCAAGGCCGCCGAAACGCTGTTTATTACTCCCTCAGCCGTTAGCCAGTCGTTACAAAGGCTGCGTGCACAATTCAATGATCCTCTATTTATTCGTGCAGGAAAAGGTATTACGCCTACCGTAACGGCGGTCAACCTGCATCATCATCTCGAGAACAATCTCAACAGTCTGGAAGAAACAATTAACATTATGCACAGATCCAGTCTGAAGAAAAAATTTGTCATTTACAGCCCGCAAATTATCAATAACACGTACGTAACTGAGTTAATTCAATTTATCAGGGAAGACCAATATGTTGAAATTGAACACCATGACATATTGATAACATCGGAAACAGCGGAGGATCTGCTAGCCTACCGTAAAGCAGATGTTGTCATCACCACATCACCGGTTGTTAATCGCTCGATTATATACACGCCATTCAGAACGGTCGAAACCGTATTAGCCTGTAGCAAAAACCACCCCAGGATACATGATAAAGTGACTTTAAATGAAATACTTGAGGAGCAATTCACACAACTTATCACTGACGATGCCGGTGTGAAAGAGTACCATTCTGAAGCAAATTCTTTTATGTCTAATCGTAAGACAGGATTTTGTAGTGATTCGCTAATATCAATTATCAACATTATATCCCACACGGATATTATCGGTTTTCTTCCCAAAGTCACTTTTGAACTGTACGCCCCTCTGTTAAATTTAAAAGAGGTCAACACAAACCTTAAATTACCATCAATGGATCTATTTTTAATGTATAACCGGGCATCGCTCAACAATAAAAACTTCGAAGAATTTATCACTAAAATAAGTGAAAGAAACAAACAGAGCATAATACCCCACTGAGAAAATATTATTACAGCAAATAAGAACAACATTTAAATACATTACGTAAATATATTTAAATGTTGCACGATGCGTAAATTAGCCTATCTTATTGCAAGCATATATTAGAAATGTCACTTTTTATTCATTCAGTATGGACTTGCTATGTCTGTTTACAAAATCCCACTGAGTCAGAGCGTTCTGGAAGCCGCTCAGGAACGCATCACCTGGACTTTGGAAACACTGCCTCGCGTGTGCGTTTCATTGTCCGGAGGAAAAGACTCCGGACTCATGATGCATCTCACTGCCACTCTTGCGCGCCAGTTACATAAAAAAATCAGCGTATTGTTTATTGACTGGGAAGCGCAATTCTCTTGCACTATCGACTATGTTGAAGCGCTACGAGAACGCTATTCTGACGTTATTGAACGCTTTTATTGGGTAGCAATACCGCTTACCACACAAAATTCTCTCTCACAATTTCAACCGGAATGGCAGTGCTGGGAACCCAATACACAATGGGTGCGACAACCACCAGCAGATGCGATTACCGATCCCAATTTCTTTCATTTCTATCAACCCGGCATGACCTTTGAACAATTCGTTCGTGAGTTCGCTGACTGGTTTTCTGAAAAACGCCCTGCGGCAATGATGGTGGGTATCCGTGCCGACGAGTCATATAACCGTTTTGTCGCCATTGCCCATTCACGTAAGCAGCGTTTTGCCGATGACAAACCGTGGACTACCGCCGCGCCAGGAGGGCATACATGGTATATCTATCCAATGTATGACTGGAAAACAGCCGATATCTGGACATGGTTTGCAAAAACAAAAATGTCATGCAACCCCTTGTATAACCTGATGTACCAGGCCGGAGTTCCAACACGATATATGCGTATTTGCGAACCCTTTGGCCCGGAACAACGCCAAGGGCTGTGGCTGTATCATGTTATTGAGCCACAGCGATGGGCAGCCATGTGTGCCCGGGTTAGCGGTGTTAAAAGCGGCGGGATTTACGCTGGTCATGACAATCATTTTTACGGCCACCGTAAAATATTAAAACCAGAGCATTTAAGCTGGCAAACGTATGCCATGCTGCTATTAGACAGCATGCCGGAACAGACCGCAGAACACTACCGCAACAAAATCGCCGTCTATATACAGTGGTACAAGAAAAAGGGGATCGATGAGATTCCTCAATCCCAAGAAAGCGATATTGGTTCTAAAGACATCCCCTCATGGAGACGGATCTGCAAAGTACTGCTGAATAATGACTACTGGTGTCGGGCACTCTCATTCAGTCCCACAAAAATGAAAAACTATCAGCGTTATAACGAACGTATGAAAACCAAACGCCAGGAATGGGGGATCTTATGCAACGACGACTAACTCAGGAACTCACCGGTTTTCTTTCTGGTCTTTCAGAAGAAGAACGAATCGAAGCAATCAATGAATTCAGGATGGCAATCCATAGCGTCAGTCCTTTCCGTGAAGAACCGGTAGACTGCGTTCTGTGGATCAAAAATAACGCTATTTCGCCAAATGATTACAACCCAAATAACGTTGCGCCGCCGGAGAAAAAGCTACTGTTGAAATCCATTGAAGCCGATGGCTTCACACAGCCGATCGTCGTGGTTCAATCAGCCCAGGAAGAATATGAAATCGTCGACGGATTCCATCGGCATGAAATCGGCAAAAACAAATCATCGCTAAAATCACGCCTGAAAGGTTATCTGCCCGTTACCTGCCTACAACGCGGGCGTCATGAGCGCATGGCGGCGACAATCCGCCACAATCGTGCCCGTGGGCGGCATCAAATCCATGCCATGTCAGAAATCGTTCGTGAATTATCACAATTAGGCTGGAGTGAAGAGAAAATCGGTAACGAGCTGGGGATGGATAGCGACGAAGTCTTACGTCTGAAGCAAATCAACGGTCTGCAAGAGTTATTTGCCGACCGTCGATTCTCCAAAGCCTGGACGGTGAAATAGCTACAGCGCAACCAGGCGTTCTGCCGCTGCCAGCAGCGTCGATTCTTGCTTCGCAAAACACAGGCGAATCAGCTTATGGGGGAAAGGATCGGCGCAGAAAACGGACAGTGGGATCGCCGCCACACCGACCTCTTTAGTCAGCCATTGGCAAAATTCCACATCATTGAGATCAGAAACAGCACTGTAATCAATCAGCAAAAAGTACGTCCCTTCGCAGGGCAGTATTTCCAGCCGACTATCACGCAGCGCATTCACCAGCACATCACGTTTTCTCTGATAAAACGCGGGCAGCTCACGGTAGTGCGTTGGATCTTCGCGCAGCATATCCGCCAGCGCCAGTTGTGCCGGCGTGTTGACCGAGAAGGTTAAATACTGATGGACCTTACGTAACTCTGCGCTGATAGCCGGTGGCGCAACACAGTACCCCACTTTCCAGCCCGTCATATGATAGGTTTTGCCAAATGATGAAACGGCAACTGCGCGCTCCCTTAGTTGCGGATGCGCCAGCACGCTGGCATGCCCATGCGTGGCAAAACAGATATGCTCGTAGACTTCGTCACTGACGACATAAACCTCATGCCCGTTAATGGCCTGCCATAACGCCTCAAAATCCGCCTTCTGCCATACCGTAGCCGAAGGGTTATGCGGCGTATTTAGGATCACCAACCGCGTGCGGTCACTGATTAGCGCAGCAAATTCCTGCCAGTCGACGCGAAAAGACGGCGGTTGCAGCGCGATGCGTTTAACCACGCCGCCGGATAATGCGATCGCAGGCGCATAGCTGTCGTAGCTCGGGTCAAAACATATCACCTCATCACCGGGACGTACCAGCGCCGTAATGGCGGCATACAGCGCTTCTGTTGCCCCTGCCGTAACCGTCACGTCACTGTTTGCATCCGGCTTGTAGCCATACAGTTCGGCGGTTTTATCGGCAATGGCGTCGCGCAGCGGTTGCACACCCGTCATCGGCGCATACTGGTTTGCGCCATGCGCGACGTGATACGCCAGACGTTCTTGTAAAAAGAGTGGACCATCAAAATCAGGAAATCCCTGCGAGAGGTTAATCGCCTGGTGCTGCTGCGCCAGCGCGCTCATTTGCGTGAAAATAGTGGTGCCCAGATTAGGCAGTTTGCTTTGCGGAATCAGCGGGTTATTACTCATTATTGTTATCCCAGCGTGTAATGTTGTGGTTGAAGCCACTATAGCACGATGCTAGTATTTGGCAATCAAGACGTTCAGACGTCTATATAAAAATAACCTGCCTGGACAGGACAGTCAAAAGGACAACACAACATGAGTAATACCGAGATTCGCGTCGTCACCGGCCCGGCCAACTATTTTTCCCATCCCGGCAGCCTGTCGAGACTCAACGATTTTTTCACCAAGGATCAACTCTCACGCGCCGTCTGGGTATATGGTGAGCGCGCTATCGCTGCAGCCCGGCCTTATCTGCCTGAGGCCTTTCAACTTGCCGAGGCTAAACGTCTGCTGTTTACGGGTCATTGCAGCGAAACCGATGTTGCTCAACTGGCAACAGAGTCAGGAGACGACCGTAGCGTGGTGATTGGCGTGGGCGGCGGGACATTACTCGACACCGCCAAAGCACTGGCGCGCCGCCTTGGTTTGCCCTTTGTGGCAATCCCAACCATTGCCGCCACCTGTGCTGCCTGGACGCCGCTCTCCGTGTGGTACAACGATGCAGGTCAGGCACTGCATTTCGAAATTTTCGATGATGCCAATTTTTTGGTGTTGGTAGAGCCGGAGATCGTGCTTAATGCACCAGACGCGTATTTGCTGGCCGGTATCGGGGACACGTTGGCGAAATGGTACGAAGCGGTTGTGCTCGCCCCACAGCCTGAAACCTTGCCGCTGACCGTACGTCTGGGCATCAACGGCGCACTGGCAATCCGCGATGTTCTCCTTCAGAGCAGCGAGCAGGCGCTGGCAGATAAACAGCGTGGTGAATTGACCCGTGCATTTTGCGACGTGGTGGATGCGATCATTGCTGGCGGTGGTATGGTCGGCGGTCTGGGCGAGCGCTATACCCGCGTAGCAGCGGCACACTCAGTGCATAATGGCCTGACCGTCCTGCCGCAAACGGAGAAGTTTTTACACGGCACCAAAGTGGCGTACGGCATACTGGTGCAGAGCGCGCTGTTGGGACAAGATGATGTGCTAACGCAATTAATTACCGCTTATCAGCGCTTCAATTTGCCAACCCGGTTGGCTCAACTGGAAGTGGACATCAATAACCGCGCCGAAATCGATAAGGTGATCGCGCACACTCTGCGCCCGGTGGAGTCCATTCATGCGCTGCCGGTGAAGCTAACACCGGAAACACTGCGTGCGGCATTTGAGAAGGTAGAGACGTTTACGGTGTGATATGGTGCAGGTTGCCTGATGGCGGCTTCGCCATATCAGGCCTACGGCCAATGCAATGTTGTAAGCCGGATAAGCGTTAGCGCCATCCGGCAAAAATTCAACAGCACTTCGCGCCGCCTTTCCCCCCATAGCGCGCATCCTGGCGCTCGCGGAAAAATTCTTCATAAGTCATCGGTACCTGGTCCGGGTGCGTAACACGCATATGCTCAACATAGTTGTCATAATCCGGCACACCAATCATCAATCGGGCAGTTTGCCCTAAATACTTCCCAGCTTTAGCGAGTGTTTCAAACATAGTGAGTCCCTGTCGTACAAACGCCCTCCCCATTAAGGAGAGGGCTTTTCGTTAAGAGAATATTAGTGCGCGCCTTTCGCCTGCGCCACAATCTCTTCAACATTCTCGGGCATCGGTTCGTACGGTGTTTCTTTCGACGTTGGTTTGTCCTCTTTCAACGCTGCCAGCGCAGTTTTAATGGAGAACAGACCCAGTACCACCACGACCACCATGAAGAAGATAGTCAAGCCAGCATCAAGACGGTTGTTAAATACCAGTTGCGTCAGTTGCGACTGAGTGTACTGTGCCGGAATGTTACCGCTGTCGATCATCGCCTGGAACTTGTTAGCGATAGCCAGGAAGCCGATTTTCGCATCCGGGCTAAACGCTTTCTGCCAGCCCGCAGTCAGCGTACAAATCAGCAGCCAGGCGGTTGGCACCAGCGCCACCCACGCGTAGCGCTGACGTTTCATCTTGAACAGTACGACCGCACACAGCATCAACGCCATACCTGCCAGCATCTGGTTCGCGATACCGAACAGCGGCCACAAGGTGTTGATACCGCCTAACGGATCGACCACGCCCTGGTGCAGGAAGTAACCCCAGGCCAGTACGCACAACGCGGTTGCCAGCAAGTTCGCCGGTAGCGAGTCGGTCCGTTTCAGCCCCGGTGAGACGACGCCCAGCAGATCCTGCAGCATAAAGCGCGCGGCACGGGTACCCGCATCAACCGCCGTCAGGATGAACAGGGCTTCAAACAGAATGGCGAAGTGATACCAGAACGCCACATCCATCATGCCGCCCAGCGCACCGTGCAGAATGTAAGCCATCCCAACGGCCAGCGTCGGCGCTCCGCCTGCGCGGGAAATAATGGATTGCTCACCCACTTCATTGGCAATTTGGTGCAAGGTGTCCGGGGTAATCGCAAAGCCCCAACTGCTAACGACCTGCGCCGCAGAAGCGACCACATCCACCGTACCCGCAGGGGCCAGCACCGCCATCGGGCTGTTCATCGCAAAATACACGCCCGGATCGATGATACATGCGGAGACCAGCGCCATAATGGCGACAAAGGACTCCATCAGCATCCCGCCGTAGCCGATAAAGCAGGCCTGGCCTTCATTCGCCAACATCTTCGGTGTGGTACCGGATGAGATCAGCGCGTGGAAACCAGAGACTGCACCACAGGCAATGGTAATAAACAGGAATGGGAACAGGTTACCCGTCCATACCGGACCGGTACCGTCAACGAATTTGGTTAACGCAGGCATCGTCAGCGTTGGACGCATGATCAGAATACCCACCGCCAGACCAACAATGGTACCAATCTTCAGGAAGGTCGAGAGGTAATCTCGCGGTGCCAGCAGCAGCCATACCGGCAACACGGCGGCCACGAAACCGTAGCCCACCAGCATCCACGTCAGCTGTACACCAGTAAAGTCAAAATACGGTGCCCAGGTCGGGCTTTCCGCAACCCAGCCGCCGGAAATAATGGCAAAAACAAGGAATACCAGACCGATGACTGACACTTCGCCAATACGCCCCGGACGCAAATAGCGCAGGTAAATCCCCATAAAGATCGCCAGCGGAATGGTAAATGCGACGGTATAGGTTCCCCACGGGCTGTGGGTCAGTGCTTTCACAACGATCATCGCCAGTACCGCGAGGATAATCACCATGATCATAAAACAGGCCACCAGCGCAATCACACCGGCTGTAGGGCCCATCTCTTCTTTCACCAGTTCGCCAAGGGAACGACCATCGCGACGGGTAGAAACAAACAGCACCATGAAGTCCTGTACTGCCCCCGCGAGTACCACCCCGGCAAGCAGCCAGATCATACCCGGCAGATAACCCATTTGTGCCGCCAGTACCGGTCCGACTAACGGACCCGCTCCGGCAATTGCCGCAAAATGGTGGCCAAACAGTACTTTTTTATCGGTAGGAACGTAATCGAGCCCGTCGTTATGGCGCACGGCTGGCGTCATACGCGTCGGGTCCAGCGCCAGCACATTTTTCGCGATGTACAGGCCATAGAAACGGTAAGCGATAAGGTAGACACAGACCGACGCGACAACTATCCACAACGCGTTGATCTGCTCACCACGGTTTAACGCAATATAGCCGAGGGCAAATGCTCCCATCACGGAGAGCAATGTCCAGACGAGGTACTTCCCTGATTTGTTCATAGTTGTTATCCGTTGTCTGATCCAGAGAGATGTTACATTTTGTTTCTATAACATCTTTTCTGGATTTAACAACCTGACAACCATGCAAACCCGAAGTATCACTGAGTATTTACATTGCATTGTTAACTAGATCACTTCATTTACCTGTTAACCCTGCAATTTCATTTTACTTTGTCGGGTGGCTTCACCCCATCACTGCCGTACCTAAACGACAGGTGCAGCAGCGCCGCCCCTGCTCATCAAAGATGACGATTTCCCAGCTTTGATTCTGTCGCCCGAGATGCAACGGCTGGCACACACCGCGCACTTTCCCCTGCGATACTGCGCGGTGATGCGTGGCGTTCAACTCGGTTCCCACTACACACTGCCCATCGCGAGTCATCAGATAACCCGCCATTGACCCCAACGTTTCGGCCAGCGCCGCTGACGCCCCACCGTGCAACAGACCAAACGGCTGATGCGTGCGGCTATCTACCGGCATTTCGGCTTCCAGCACATCGTCTCCCAGTCGGGTATAGACAATGTCTAAATGCGCCACCAGCGTGTTCTGGCTGGTGGCATTCAGTTCATCAAGCGTTAAATGTCGTTTCCAGATCACCGTCATGCTCCCAGTGTCGAACCGCCATCGACCACAATGTCCTGCAACGTAATATGGCTGGCCAGATCGGAGGCGAGGAATAAGACAGTGTTGGCGATTTCCTGGGGACGGGCGATTTTCCCCAGCGGTATACCGAGCTTATACTGCTCGCCAAACCCGCGAATACGCTGCTGTTCCGCGTCATCACTCACCCACAGCGTGCGCTGCATGTCAGTGTCGGTCGAGCCTGGCGAAACCACATTACAGCGTACTCCGCTACCCGCCAGCTCCAGCCCGACCGTCAGTGCAAGACTTTTCAGTGCGGCTTTTGATGCCCCATATGCACTCATACCGATTCGCGGCGTGTGTGCAGCATCGGATGCGACAGTGACAATCGCCCCCCCCTGCTGACGACGAAACTGCGCCATCGTCTGCTGAAACAAATTAAACGCCCCGCCAACGTTGACGGCAAACGTCTGCTGCCACTCCTCAACGCTTAACGTATCGGTAGCCCCCATGCGCAAAATCCCGGCGGCATTGACCAGCACGTCCAGCCGCTCGGTGTTCGCCAGCAAGCGCTCGCACACCTGCGCCACCTGCGGTGCATCCGCCACGTTCATCACCTCAGTGGCAAACGGATATTCTTCACCGTCAAACGCCAGATCGAAGCCGGTCACCTGCGCACCCGCGTCAACAAACGCCAGTGCCGTAGTGTAACCAATCCCTTTTCCCGCCCCAGTAACCCAGACCGTTTTACCGGTGAAATCAAAACCGGTCATGACGTCACCTCGCGGGAGAGCAGTTTCCACCAGGCGTCAATCGTTGGGTTTTTCGCCAGCATCACAAAGTCGATATCGCCATGCACTTTCCGCCAACGGGCCGCCAGCGCCATCATACGTACTGAGTCCAGACCGTAGTCGATCAAGTTTTCGTCATCCATTGGCTCTTCAGACTCATCGAGCAGTGGCAGAATCACATCGCGCAGCGCATCTTTGCTGTCCGGAACAGGTGTCGGCAGTAACTCCTGAGTCATCACCACGCGACCGGAACGCCCCGCCACGTATTTCAGCGACATCAGGTGTTCATCACGGCTAAAATCTGCCAACGCATCAGCGACCATAAACGGCTTAATATCACGCATGAAGGCATCAGTCGCGGTGGTCATGCAGCCAATATGCGCATACACGCCGGTGATGATCAGCTGGTTACGCCCGGTGTCTCTTAGCATCTGCTCCAGCGGTGAACGATGAAACGCACTGTAACGCCATTTAACCAGAATGGTATCCGCTTCATCCGGCGCCAGCGCATCGACGATTTTTTGCTGTTCCGGCGAGCGTGTCAGGCCCGGTCCCCACATATCGTTCAACAACGCACGGTCTTCATCGCTTTGTTCTTTCGGCTGCGCAGTGTAATAGACCGGAATGTTATGCGCTTTACAGTACTGACGCAGCGCGGCGATGTTGGCCACGACCTGTTCCATCATCGGGCAGTTCTCGCCCCAAAAGCCGATAAAATAGTCCTGCATGTCGTGGATTAGCAGCGCGGCGCGTTCTGGTTCAAATGCCCAGTCAACTTTATTTGCCGGAACATCAAGCGCCGTTGGCAGCGCATAAGCCTGCAGTTTAGGAATTGCCATTTCTTCTTCTCCTTCAGGCCGGTGAACGTGATGCCAGCCACTGACGTAATTGTTTTTTATCCACTTTGCCTACCGGGGTCAGCGGCAATGACTCAACGCACTCGACACGGTCCGGCAATTTGAATTCCGCCACGCCCTGTTCGCGCAGAAAGCGACGGACCTGTACTGCACGCAGCGGCTCTTTCACCACCAGGCAGGCGCAACTTTTCTCGCCCATCAGCTCATCGTCCATACTGACCAATGCGGCATGGATCACCATTGGGTGCCGCAACAGCAGGTTTTCAATCTCTTCTGCGGCGATCTTCTCTCCGCCACGGTTGATCTGATCTTTCTCTCGTCCCTGCACCGTGATGTAACCATCCCGATCGATGGCGATCAGATCACCAGAGCAATAGAATCCGTTAGCATCAAACGCGCTGGCGTTATGCTCAGGGCTATTGAAGTAACCGCGGAAAGTGTACGGACCGCGCGTCATCAGGCGTCCCGTCGCGCCCTGTGGTAACGGATTCCCGTCAGCATCTGCCACCCAGACCTCATCGTCAGGGCACATCGGCCGGCCCTGGGTATTGATAATGCGCTCCGGGCTGTCATCCAAACGGGTATAGTTCACCAGCCCTTCCGCCATACCGAAGACCTGCTGCAACTGGCAGCCAATCTCTTCCGGTATGCGAGCGGCAAGCGAAGCCGAAAGCCGTGCGCCCCCCACTTGCAACAGTTTCAGCGAAGCCAGTTGTGTGTTACTACCCCACTCCTGAATTGCCTGCAGCCACAGACTCACCGCTGGCGGTACCAACGCCGTCACGTTTACCTGATGCTGTTCAATCAACGGAAAGCACAACGTCGCACTCGGGTCTGCCGCCAGCACCACAGTTCCCCCCGCGAGGAAAACGCCCAGCGCACCGGGCGAACTCATGGCGTAGTTATGCGCGGCCGGGATCGCGCATAAATAGCGGGTCTCAGCGGTGAAATGGCAAATCTCGTTACTACGGCGCACGCTGTAGTAGTAATCATTGTGGGTGCGTGGAATCAGCTTTGGCGTCCCGGTCGTGCCGCCGGAAAGCTGAAAGTAAGCCACTTCATCAGCCGGTGATGGTGTCGCGGTAAACGCCGTTGCGGGTTGGCTTATTGCCGTTTGCAGATTGTGTTCGCCGTCATCATTGAGCAACTGAACCACGCGCACTGAATTGTGTTCGGCAACAAAGGTATTCAGAAAATCATCGCCACTGAATAACGCATGCTGGCGATCGGCAATCAGTAACACCGGTTTGATTTGCGTTGCGTAGGCGTTGAGTTCGTTGCGCTGATGGCTAAACAGTGCCAATACGGGGGCTACGCCCAGTTTGAGCAGCGCAAAGAAAGTGATATACAGCTCAGCCACGTTACCTAATTGCACCAGTGCGGTCTCGCCGGGTTTGATCCCCTGGCGACGCAGGCTGCAGGCAAGATTATCCGTCGCCTGGTTTAACTGGCTGTAGCTAAGATGGCGTTCCCCGTCAATCACCGCCGTATGGTCGCTATCGGCATGACGGGCCAGAATGTCGGTCAGCGGCAAATCCTGCCAGTAGCCTTTTTCACGGTAGCGGCGGGCAAACTCTTCCGGCCAACGGGTGAAAGGAATACTCATTATTGCTCCTTAGAGCCTGTCGATAAGGCCTGAATAGCCTGGTAGACCAGGCGCTTAATGCAGTCCAAAAACATTCAACATGGTGGATAGCTTGGCACCCGTTTCACGCCACTCCGCAATCGGTGACGAGGCGGGCACAATGCCGGCTCCGGCGAAGAAACGTACCTGATTACGCAGCAGTTTCGCACAGCGGATCGTCACCACCCATTCGCCGTTGCCTTGCGAATCACACCAGCCAACAATGCCGCCGAAAAGTTCGCGATCGAACGGCTCCAGTTCAGCAATCAGTTTCTGAGCAACCTGATGCGGGAAGCCACTTAGCGCCGGTGTTGGATGCAGCAGACAAGCCAGCGTCAGTGCGTTTTCCTGGGCATTGGCTTTACCTTCAAACGGGGTACCGAGATGCCAGAGCGTGGGCGTGGTGACCAGTTGCGGAGACGAAGGAAGTTGCAGCTCACTGCTGCGATCGCGCAGAACCGCTTTCATCGCCTGGGTGACCAGCTCGTGTTCATGGCGATCCTTCTCGGAAGCTAACAGACGGATCCCCGCCTCCCGGTCCAGAACATCGTCCGGTTGGCGACGTGCAGATCCCGCCAGCGGCAGCGAACTGAAATGGTCGCCTTCTTTGCGTAACAGCAATTCCGGGCTGGCGCCGATCAGTACACCGCCATCGTCGATAGGTACATGAAAGTTGTAGCTTGCCGGGTTTTGCGCGATCAGCCGCTCCAGCAGTGCACCACTGTCGATATTGGCGTCGGCGGTCACATCAATCAGGCGTGACAGCACCACTTTGTCGACTTCCGGCGTTGCCGTCAGCGCCGCTGCTCTGGCGACCATATCTTCGAAAAAATCCTGCTCAGGAATCGATTTACGCTCAACGACATTCAGCGACTGATGGGCAGTAAAGTAACGCGCTGATTGCTGCTTTGCCGTGCGTGAGAAGCTTTGCCATGATTGGGGAATAAACAGCGACGAGGGCTGGCGGGTGTCAAAGGGAATGGCCCCGACCATAATGGGGTTTGCGATGCCCTGCGATTTGGCCTGCGCAAACAGTTTGTGCATTTTCTGTTGGAAAGGGCTGTCTGGTGAATCACCATCAATTGCCGGTTCCGCATAGCGGGCGAAGCATCCTGACGTCGTAAAACTACGATACGGCGACATAAAGAAAAAACTGTCGGGAGCGAGAGTTGCCATAGTCTGCGTTTTTTCCTCGGCCAGTGACGTGTCCATATCATCCTCCATAAAATGATAAAGGCTCTAATAATGATTATCATTTATATTTTCGGTCGCTAACCTAAAAGCAAAGCGTCGGTATGTCAACTCTTGTGGTAACACAATGTGCGACTTAGGCTTGCATCCCTGACGCGTAACAATGAAAATGAGAAGCATTAACTACATTGATAACAGGAAGCTTATTTGTGAGATTTCCCGCGTTTTACCGCACTGCGCTGTTACTGGTTGGACTCGCTATTTCAGGAATTTCTTTAAGCCATGCCGCTGACTGGCCACGCCAGGTTACCGACAGTCGTGGCACGCACACGCTGGAACATAAGCCACTGCGCATTGTTTCCACCAGCGTCACGCTCACCGGTTCTCTGCTCGCCATTGATGCGCCTATCATTGCCAGCGGTGCCACGACACCGAATAACCGTATCGGTGACGCTCAGGGCTTTTTACGCCAGTGGAGCGACGTCGCCAAAGCACGCAAACTGAGCCGCCTGTATATTGGCGAGCCGAGCGCCGAAGCCGTTGCAGCACAAATGCCGGACCTGATTCTGGTCAGCGCCACCGGGGGAGACTCCGCGCTTGCGCTGTACGATCAACTGTCCACCATAGCCCCTACGCTTATCATTAATTACGACGACAAAAGCTGGCAGTCACTGCTGACACAATTAGGTGAAATCACCGGGCAGGAGCAACAGGCAGCGGCGCGTATTGCTGAGTTTGATAAGCAACTGCTCGCGGTAAAGCAACGTATCACCCTGCCGCCACAGCCGGTCAGCGCGCTGGTGTATACCGCAGCCGCGCACAGCGCCAACCTGTGGACGCCGGAGTCCGCGCAAGGCAAGCTGATGGAACAGCTCGGTTTCACGCTGGCACCGCTACCTGCCGGACTACATACCAGCCAGAGCCAGGGTAAACGTCACGACATTATCCAGCTTGGTGGTGAGAATCTGGCGGCCGGCCTGAACGGTGAAGCGCTGTTCCTGTTTGCAGGCGACAGCAAAGATGCCGAGGCGATTTACGCTAACCCACTGCTGGCACATCTGCCTGCCGTGCAAAACAAACGCGTTTATGCGCTGGGGACGGAAACCTTCCGTCTGGATTACTACAGCGCGACGCTACTGCTGCAACGCCTGTCAGCGCTCTTTTAATGGCTATCGCCGGATGCAGCTAACGCCTAATCCGGCTTACAAACCGTAGCGCACAACGCTATCAGGCATTCACAGGTATCTGTCGGAAACGACGAAGCTCGCTTAACAACAGCAGCAGCAACAGACCGACAATCACCAACCCAAACCCACTGACGCTTGCCGAGGCCGCAGGCGTCATCATCGCCCCCAGCCCCCCTAACAGCGCCGCGCCAATCGCATCACCGGTTACGTTCTGCGCAGTCCACAAACCGTTAATTCGCCCGAGCATCGCTTCCGGCGTCTGCGTCTGTAACAAGGTGTACTGCAACAAAGAACTGACCGCACTCAGCCAGCCAAACAGCGCCAGACAAACAACGCCCAGCTCCCAGACCGGCATCAGGCCGAACAGGCCGATAGCCAGGAAAGAGGCCACAGTTGATGCCAGCATAATCAGACCAGGACGCACGCTGTGTGCCAGTTGCCCGCTGGTTAAAGCACCGATGGCCGCGCCCAGGGGAATAGCCGCATACAGTAACCCAATCTGAGCGCTCGACATCTGCCAGTTAATCGCCAGTGCCGGGTACAGCACGCGCACAGCGCTCGCCATGGTCAACAGACCACCGAGCAGCGCAATGCCGCCAATCAGCGGGCTGGCGAACAGAAAACGGAACGCCGCCACCAGCGATGTCAACGGATGTTCACGCGGTTGTGGCGGAGGTGGTAACGCGGGAAGGCTCAGCAATGGCAGCAAGGTAATGAATGTACCCGCCGCCGCCAGGCCGTAGTTCCAGACCACGCCCCCGGTCGCCAGCAGCACCCCACCAAGCATTGGCGAAATCACCGATCCCAGACGCACCGTCAGCATGGTAATCGCCCCGGCTTGCATCAGATTTTCACGCCCGACCAGCGCAGGTGTCGCCGCCAGCAGTGCGGTGACACCCAGCGAGGCAAAAAAGCCATCCCATAAACCCAGAACATAGATAGCCAGCAACGACGGTTCGGGCAGCAGCGCGTTCAGGCACAGGCCAATAAAACCGATACCACAGGTTCCGCGGGCCAGCAGGATCACCTTTTTGCGCTCATAGCGATCGGCCAGTACGCCACCCACCATCAGACCAATAAACATGGCGCTCCCGGTCAGCGTAACCGACAAACCCACCTGCCAGGTCGACTGGGTCATCATCTGGATCTGTACCGGGACCGCAACCCCCAATAGCCCCAGAGAGACAATGGAAATAAAACGGGCGAGGAAAACAGCGCGAAATGCAGGATGGGTCTTTAACAGGCTGAGATTAAGCAGCCAGGATTGTCGATTCATTACAGAGCCTTACCAGGTACTTTTTCAATATCCATTCAATGGCTGCACATGCTAACATATCCAAATAAGATCGATAACGATAATTACTATCATTATCAGGGAAGTTGATATGTCATGCTCTGTTTCCGCGACACGCGCCTTCGCCGTGCCCGGACTATTGTTACTCCTTGTTCTCACCACGGCATTAAGTCTGGTTATTGGCGCAAAGTCGCTGCCCGCCTCCGTGGTATTTGATGCACTCACCGGCAGTTGTCAAAGCGCCGATTGCACCATCGTGCTGGACGCGCGACTCCCGCGTACGCTGGCAGGGCTCCTCGCAGGGGGGGCGCTGGGCCTGGCGGGTGCGCTGATGCAAACGCTCACCCGCAACCCGCTGGCCGATCCGGGTATTCTTGGCGTCAATTCCGGGGCCAGCTTCGCGATTGTTTTAGGCGCGTCGCTGTTTGGCTTTTCCTCCCCGCAAGAACAACTGGTAATGGCTTTTTCCGGGGCTCTCGCAGCCTCACTGATTGTGGCTTTTACCGGTAGTCAGGGCGGCGGACAGCTCAGCCCGGTACGCCTGACATTGGCCGGTGTTGCGCTGGGTGCTGTTCTGGAAGGATTATCCACTGGCATCGCCCTGCTCAACCCGGATGTCTACGACCAGTTGCGTTTCTGGCAAGCCGGTTCACTGGATATCCGCAGCCTGCAGACGCTGAAAGTCGTGCTGATCCCGGTCCTGATTGCCGGCGCTGTCGCGCTGTTTCTTAGCCGTGCTCTGAATAGCCTCAGTCTGGGAAGCGACACCGCAACGGCGCTGGGCAGCAAAGTTGCGCGTACCCAGTTTATCGGCCTGTTGGTGATTACCGTACTGTGCGGAAGTGCGACCGCCATCGTCGGCCCTATCGCCTTTATCGGCCTGATGATGCCGCATATGGCACGCTGGCTGGTGGGCGCAGATCATCGCTGGTCGCTGCCCGTCACTCTGCTGGCCACCCCTTCTCTGCTGCTGATTGCCGATATCATCGGTCGTCTGATTGTGCCCGGCGAACTGCGCGTCTCGGTCGTCAGCGCGTTTATCGGTGCGCCGGTTCTCATCTTCCTGGTACGCCGCAAACAGCGCGGAGGTGGCGCATGATGCATCTCTCCCGTCGCCTGATTATCAGTTGTCTGCTGCTGGTCGTCGGCTGCCTGGCCGTTGGATTGTGGAGCCTGCGCAGCGGTGCCGTTATGCTCGAGACCCAGCAAATTATTGCCGCCCTGCTCGGCGATGCACCGCGTAGCATTACGCTGGTGGTGACCGAGTGGCGATTACCACGCGTGTTGATGGCGCTGCTGATTGGCGCGGCGCTGGGCGTTAGCGGCGCGATATTCCAGTCATTGATGCGCAACCCGCTGGGTAGCCCGGACGTGATGGGTTTCAATACCGGTGCCTGGAGCGGCGTACTGGTCGCAATGGTGCTGTTTGGTCAGCATCTTACCGCTATCGCGCTGGCGGCCATGCTCGGCGGGGTCCTGACTTCGCTGGTGGTCTGGGCGCTGGCCTGGCGCAACGGCATCGACACCTTCCGACTGATCATCATCGGGATCGGCATTCGCGCTATGCTGGTGGCCTTCAACACCTGGCTGCTGCTGAAGGCATCCTTAGAAACCGCGCTGACCGCCGGGCTGTGGAACGCCGGATCGCTCAACGGTCTGACCTGGGCGAAGACCTGGCCTTCAGCGCCGCTGATTATCGTGATGTTGGGGTGCGCCGCGCTGTTGGTACGTCGCCTGCGTTTACTGGAAATGGGTGATGACAGCGCCTGTGCGCTTGGTGTCAGCGTTGAACGCTCACGTCTGATGATGATGCTGGTCGCAGTGGTGTTGACCGCTGCGGCTACCGCGCTGGCAGGCCCTATCTCATTTATTGCCCTGGTTGCCCCACATATCGCGCGTCGGCTTAGCGGCACGGCTCGTTGGGGATTAACGCAGTCGGCGCTGTGCGGTGCCCTGTTACTGCTGATGGCCGATTTATGCGCTCAGCAGCTCTTTATGCCTTATCAGCTTCCGGTTGGCGTTGTCACCGTAAGCCTCGGCGGTATTTACCTTATCGTCTTGTTAATTCAGGAGTCCCGCAAAAAATGACCGAATCAGTAGCCCGTTTGCGTGGCGACCAGTTAACGCTGGGTTATGGCAAATTTACCGTGGCGGAAAACCTTAATGTCGCGATCCCCGATGGTCACTTCACTGCCATTATTGGACCCAACGGTTGTGGAAAGTCCACGCTGCTGCGTACATTGAGTCGTCTGATGACGCCCGCGCACGGCAACGTCTGGCTCGATGGTGAACATATTCAACATTACCCCAGCAAAGAGGTCGCACGCAGAATTGGTCTGCTGGCGCAAAATGCCACCACGCCAGGCGATATTACCGTGCAGGAGCTGGTTGCTCGTGGGCGTTACCCACATCAACCTTTATTTACCCGCTGGCGTAAAGAAGATGAAATCGCGGTAACCCACGCGATGCAGGCCACGGGGATCACGCATCTGGCGGCGCAAAGTGTGGATACCCTCTCCGGCGGTCAACGCCAACGCGCGTGGATAGCGATGGTGCTGGCACAAGAAACGTCGATTATGCTGCTCGACGAACCGACCACCTGGCTGGATATCAGCCATCAGATTGATCTGCTGGAGCTGCTGAGTGAGCTAAACCGGGAGAAAGGTTACACGCTGGCCGCTGTTCTGCACGATCTGAATCAGGCATGTCGCTATGCCACTCATCTGATTGCACTTCGTGATGGAAAGATCGTTGCCGAGGGTGCGCCGAAAGAGATTGTCACAGCAGAGCTCATTGAAAAAATCTATGGGCTGCGGTGTATGATTATCGACGATCCGGTTGCCGGAACGCCGTTAGTGGTCCCGCTAGGACGTACAGCAAACAGGTAAATCGCGCCACCTCCGCAGAGGTGGCGAGTCCATTTATTGGATACCTTTGAGCACGTCACGCATGACTGGCCCAATCTTCTCGAAAGCCATCGGCGTAATGATATCGACGTGCGCGCAATCCTGGCGATAAACATCCAGACTGGAAATCCACGGCGACCAACTGCGTTCCGGGCTGACTCCCGGCGGTAACGTGCGTTCAGCAACAAACAGCGTCGCGTGTCCCGCAAAAGGTACGCTATGTGCCGTACTCAGCAGTCGAACCGCATCGGCGTAGTTACCTTCGATAGCGCTAAACAATGCGTCGGACGCATTACCCTGTTGAGCCATCAGAAACGCCTCCCGCTCACGATCAATTTCCGCCAACACTTCCGGGTCGAGTCCATTGGCCTCTTTTTCCGACCAATTTTGCGTTTCCGGCGGCCAGGTATCCAGCAGGCCAAGAAACGCGACCGTTTCTCCGCGCGCGTGTAATCGGGCAGCAATGCCCTGCGCCAGCGTACCGCCCAACGAGTACCCAATCAGATAATAAGGTCCATGAGGTTGCTGGCGAAGTAACGTTGCCAGGTGCTGTTCGCACACCGCATCCAGGTTTTCTGCTGTCTGCATCGGGCCATCCGGTCGCGGCGACTGGATACCCATAATCGACCACTGTGGGGGAAGGTAGCGCGACAACACGCTAAACTGCCAGGCGAAACCCGATGCCGGATGGAAGCAGAACAGCACAGGCCCATCGCTCTCACGCAGCGGCAGCAACGTTTCAAATCCCAGCCGTTGCGACTGCTCGTCATCATTGCTATCCAGCAATGCGCTGAGCTGTTCGACGGTCGAGGCCACCATAATCTGCCCAGGCGTTACCTGGCGCGCAAAAATGCGACTCAATTGTGCCGCCAGCTTCATCGCCAGCAGAGAATGCCCGCCAAGCGCAAAGAAATCCGCTTCAACATCATTGACCTCACAACCCAGCAAGGCCGTGAACGCCTGAGCAATCGTGGTTTCAGTCCCGGCTCGCGGTGCCCGCCCTTTCTGGCGTGACGTCAGTTGTGGCATCGGTAACGCTTTACGATCCAGCTTACCGTTGGCGCTGAGTGGTAGCTCCGCCAGTTGCAGCAGCACTGTCGGTACCATATGTGCAGGCAGGGTTGCGCGCAGACTCTCGCGCAATGCCGGAATATCCAGCGGCAAACCCGATTGTGACACCAGATAGCCCACTAACTGGCGCGCATCGCCGCCTGTCGCTACCGCCTGATTGAATACGCAGGCATGGGCAACAGCATGCTCAACATCAGGCAACTGCTGCATCACCCGATCAATCTCGCCCAGTTCAATACGCTGTCCACGGATTTTTAGCTGGTCATCACTGCGCCCAAGATATTCCACAGCCCCATTTTCCAGCCAGCGCGCCACGTCTCCGGTACGGTACATACGTTCGCCAGGGTTAAAGGGATCGGCAATAAAACGGCTCGCCGTCAGATCTGGTCGGCCGAGATATCCCTGCGCCAGTTGGATCCCCGTCAGGTACAGATCACCGGCGACACCAATGGGCACTGGACGCATCATGGCATCGAGGATCCGCAAACCGGTATTCCAGACCGGATAGCCGATGGGTACGCTGTTGCCGGTCACGGCAGCGAGTTCCTCACCCCAGGCTGGATACCAGCTGACATCTACCGCCGCCTCGGTTGGCCCATACAAATTGTGCAGCGGCGCATGGGTCAGTTGCTCCCATTCGCGGCACAGCTCTGCCGGCAGCGCTTCACCGCTACAAAACACCTGTTTCAACGTGGAGCAGCTTTCCCGCGCCGTTTCTGGCGTCAGTGAGGTCACAAACGCCGCCAGCATCGACGGTACAAAGTGCGTTGTCGTTACCCCAAACCTCGCGAAGAACTGTTGCATCGCCAGCGGGTCACGATGTGCCTCTGGTTCAGCCATCACCAATTTTGCGCCGGCAATGAAGGGCCAGAAAAATTCCCAGACCGAAACATCAAAACTGCATGGCGTTTTTTGCGCCACCACATCGTCGACTGTCAGCGGATAGTGATTCTGCATCCATAGCAGGCGGTTAACGATGGCGGTTTGCCCCACCATCACCCCTTTTGGTCTGCCCGTCGAGCCTGAGGTGAAGATGATATAGGCCGTATGATTTGGTCGTGATAATGCTAATGGTGTGTCATCTTGTTCTGGCAATGGCGCGGTGTAGCACAAGCTTTCCAGCCCAGGGATATCGCTAAAACGAACCCGTTGTTCATCAGTGGTGATAAGCAACGTAGGTTTAGCGTCTTCCAGCATCATCCGCAGGCGATCATCCGGATATCCGGTATCCAGCGGTAACCAGGCGGCCCCCGCTTCGACGATACCGTGCAGCGCCAGCGTCAGGAAAACGGAGCGCGGTAAGGCAACCGCCACACTGTCCCCAGGGCGCACACCGCGTTCGCGCAGCAATTTTGCCAGTGCCACCACCTGCTGACGCATTTCGCGATAGCTAAACTGATAGCGGGCATCGGCCAGCGCCGGCGCATCCGGTGTTTTGCTGGCTTGCCCAGCCACCAGCGCACTCAATGTGGTGGAAGGGATCGTCACTGCCGTATTGTTAATTGTCGCCAGCTGTTCGTGCTCAGACGCCAGCAGCATCTCTGCATCCCCGCAGCGTAGCGCCGGATTTGCGGCAAATTGCGCGATAAGCGCCGTTAAACGCGAAGCATGTTGTGCCAACGTAGCGGCGTCATATCGCTGCTTATTCGCCAGAATCTCAATGCTCAACCCGCCGTTTTCATCCGGGAACAGCGCCAGTTCCAGATCGTTAACCGGCCCCGTCGCCAGCGTATGGGTTTGTGCCTGCACGCCAGGAATATTCAACTGATAGTCAAAGATCTTCACGTTCAGCACCGGGCCAAACAGTGGTTCAGCCCCGGCAGCACGCCCGCTGTCACGGACAATTTGTTCGGCATCATAGCGCTGGTGTCGGCGCATTTTCTTCATCTGGCTGGCCAGTCGTTGCGCAAGCACAGGGAGACTTTCTGCTGCATCAAGTCTCACACCAAAGGGCAGGACATTTAACACCGGTCCGGTAGCGGTAAGCGCCGCTGATCCCATGCGGCGCATAAAGATAAACCCGGCGGCATAGTCCATTCGGCTGCATAAACGACCGAGCCACAATGCAACCAGCGCCAGCGCCAGATCCGCACGCTGAACATCTGGCATACGCGACGCAAGCAGGCGGAATGAACCTTCAGGTGCCGTTAACTTCATCCGAATAATATCCGCGCTGGCTGAGCGACCCGGCAGCGGTTTGTTCGACAATGAAGCCGGCGGCGGCAGGTGTTGGCGTTGCTCAGCCCAGAATGCGCGATCACGTTGCCAGGCATCGCTTTGACGATACTGTTGATACTCTTCCACGACCTCGGCAAACGGCGTAAATGGCGAGGCTGGCGTGGATTCACCGCGCAGCCACGCTGTGTAAATGGCAGCAATCTGGCGGGTAATAGCTGGGAAACTAAAGCCATCAACCAGTAAGTGATGATAGCGTTGATACCAGTACCAGCGTTTATCTCCCACCTGAATGAGCAGATGGAAGACCAGCGGCTTGCCGCCGTCAACGCGAAGATCCTGTTGCAGATCCGCCCGCATCAACGCGCGTGCCGCCTCGTGCGGACTGGACTCATCGCGTAAATCGAGTATGTCAGGTTCAGCAAAGGTGAGCGTAGGATCAACCCATTGCCAGATTTCACCGTTATCCTCAGTGAACTGCATCCGCAGGGTATCCGCATGCTCCAGACCGGCCACGACCGCCTTTGCCAGCAGTGGTGCATTCAGTTCACCGGTTAATTCGACATAGTGTGCAACGCTCCACGCCGAGGGCAATGTGGAGAGCTTTTCTGCCATCCAAATCCCTGGCTGGGCCGCAACTAAGGGTAAGCGCTGAGTCATTGCGCCTCCTGTACATCGACATAGTTCGCTGGCGTCAGCGTAGTCCAGTTCGCATCCAGCCATTGCTGGCAGACTTCCTGCGACTGCGGTTCACACGCAACCGTCCAGCCAGCAGGAAGTGAGCACTGCTGAGGCCAGAGGCTGAATTGACGTTGTGGGTTTTGCAGAATGTAAAACTGTCCCTGCGGGTTATCGAAGGGGTTACTGAATTCCATACTCAACTCCTGTCGTGGAACATCGTCCGGTTAAAGCGTGTCAGTGAGCGGTTGCCAGAGCGTCATCAGCCCTTGCATTAAACCGCCGCGCCAGCAAAGCGCATCATGTCCACCCTCAACCTGACGCCAGAAAATAGACTGTGGTGCAGAGGGAAATTGGGCAAATAGCGCCTGATTAGCACGAAAAATAATCGGCTCGCGGGTCCCGGCTTCCAGCACAATACGTAAACCCTGAACGCTTAGCGTTCCGGCCTTCAGTTGTTCAATAATCACGCCATCCTGATGGCCACCGCGATGCGGCCACCAATAAGATCCGGACTGACTGAGTACGCAGCCAAACCGATCCGGCCAGTTCAGTCCGGCATACAGCGAAGCCAAACCGCCAAAACTTTGCCCGGCAACCACCGTACGCTGCGGGTCGTCGCTGAATGGCGTCGTGGTCTTCACCCGCGGCAATAATTCCTGCTGAACTGCCAGCCAAAAATCAGCGTTACACGGCAACTCATGGCTGCGATGCGGCGTGTCAATGGCATCAATCAGGAGATATACCGCGGGAGGAAGCTGGCCACGATGAGTGAGTGAGGTCAGAGCCGGCCAGACCGGCATACTCTGTGCCCAAAATTGTCCGTCCAGCAGAATAGCCAGGGGACGTTCTTCCGGGTTGGCTTCACCGGTGGTGAAAACCCACACCCGGCGCGTATTACCCAACCGGTCACTGTGCCATTGCAGGCATACGGCGGGCGAGCCGGGGTTTTCAGGGCGATCCCATCCCGGCTGTACGGGAGCATCTGGCATCTCCAGGGCGGACACCGCATGCCCCCGGCCCCCTTTCCAGCTTTGAGTATTGAGAGGGTCCGCAATAGCCTGTGGCAACAGTTGTCGCCAGCCTTCGCGTAGCACAGTGCGATCGGGCGTTTCACCCGGTGCCAGTGAGGCAAAAATATCGTTTCGATCGGAGGGGATAAAACAGTAGCTGCCGCGCCAGTTAGCGCTCAGGGAAATGCTCCAGCACCAAACATTCGTCCCATCAATACGTCTCATCGACTGGGGGACGGCATTTTGATGATGATCGGTAACGCCCGTGATGTAGACCCACACCCGGCGAATGGCTGACTCTTTTTCGGTTCCCTGTGGGTCACGCCACCAGAACGTTACGCGGTAATCTCCGTTGTCTTCACGCTCCCATTCAGGGCCATTTTTTGACTGCCACCACGCCTCGCTTCCCATCATTAACGCCGTCACCGTCATAACCCCATGTTTATTGTGAAATTTTATATCTGAGCGTGAAATATATTGATAATATTATTGATAACTATTTGCATTTGCAATAGCGTATTGACGCGCTGTGGGAAGCGCGCACAGTTTTTCACCACTTATAAACCGACCTGGCGCTGCGTACTTTTTCTGGAACGGAGGGTTTACGCAGATGCGGGCGACATCAGGCCTGGTGCCCAAAACGGCACACGGGTACTCGTGGCTAAAAGAAAGCAGGACATACAATGAACAACAAGATTCATTCACTGGCCTTATTGGTCAATTTAGGGATTTACGGGGTAGCACTGCCCGCGATGGCAGAAGATAAAACCGATAGCGCCGCCGTCTCTCATGAAGACACCATCGTCGTCACCGCCGCTCAGCAGAACCTGCAGGCTCCAGGCGTTTCAACCATCACCGCTGATGAAATTCGTAAGAACCCTCCGGCTCGCGACGTCTCGGAAATCATCCGTACCATGCCTGGTGTGAACCTGACTGGTAACTCAACCAGCGGTCAGCGCGGCAACAACCGCCAGATCGATATTCGCGGCATGGGGCCAGAAAACACCCTGATTTTGATCGACGGTAAACCGGTGACCAGCCGCAACTCAGTGCGTCAGGGGTGGCGTGGTGAGCGTGATACCCGCGGTGATACCGCCTGGGTACCACCAGAAATGATTGAACGCATTGAAGTCCTGCGCGGCCCAGCAGCGGCACGCTACGGCAACGGCGCGGCAGGTGGTGTGGTGAATATCATCACCAAAAAAGGCAGCAGTGAATGGCACGGTTCATGGGATACCTATTTCAACGCGCCGGAGCACAAAGACGAAGGTTCGACCAAACGCACCAACTTTAGCCTGAATGGCCCAATGGGCGGAGATTTCAGCTTCCGTCTGTACGGTAACCTCGACAAAACCCAGGCAGACGCGTGGGACATCAACCAGGGCCATCAGTCAGAACGTACAGGTACGTATTCCAATACCTTACCGGCCGGTCGCGAAGGGGTGATCAACAAAGATATCAACGGTATTGTGCGTTGGGATTTCGCCCCACTTCAGTCACTGGAACTGGAAGCGGGTTATAGCCGCCAGGGCAACCTGTACGCGGGTGACACGCAAAATACCAACACTAACCAGCTGGTGAAAGATAACTACGGTAAAGAAACTAACCGTCTGTACCGTCAGAACTACTCGCTGACCTGGAACGGCGGCTGGGATAATGGTGTCACCACCAGCAACTGGGTGCAGTACGAACACACGCGTAACTCTCGCACGCCGGAAGGTCTGGCCGGGGGAACAGAGGGGATCTTCGACCCGAATGCTTCACAAAAATATGTCGATGCCGACCTGAATGACGTCATGCTGCACAGTGAGATCAGCATTCCGTTGGATCTGCTGGTCAATCAAAACCTGACGCTGGGTACTGAATGGAACCAGCAGCGCATGAAAGACATGCTGTCTAACTCGCAGACCTTTATGGGCGGTAATATTCCAGGCTACAGCAGCACCGATCGCAGCCCATATTCGAAAGCCGAGATCTTCTCTCTGTTTGCCGAAAACAACATGGAGCTGACCGACAGCACCATGCTGACACCGGGTCTGCGTTTCGACCATCACAGCATTGTGGGCGACAACTGGAGCCCGTCGCTGAACCTGTCCCAAGGTCTGGGCGATGACTTCACCCTGAAGATGGGTATCGCGCGCGCCTATAAAGCACCGAGCCTGTATCAGCTCAACCCAAATTACATTCTGTACAGTAAAGGCCAGGGCTGCTACGCCACCGGTTCCGCAACCGGTATTGGCTGCTACATGATGGGTAACGATGACCTGAAAGCTGAAACCAGCATCAACAAAGAGATTGGTCTGGAGTTCAAACGTGACGGCTGGCTGGCCGGCATTACCTGGTTCCGCAACGATTACCGTAACAAGATTGAAGCGGGTACGGTACCGTTTGACAGAACCTCTATCAGCAAGAAAAACGCAACTACGGGCAAGACCACCACAACCTACACCGATATCTATCAGTGGGAAAACATTCCTAAAGCGGTGGTTGAAGGTCTGGAAGGGACGTTGAACGTACCGGTTAGCGAGACCGTTAACTGGACCAACAACATCACTTACATGCTGCAAAGTAAGAATAAAGAGACCGGCGAGCGCCTGTCGATTATTCCTGAGTACACGCTGAACTCAACATTGAGCTGGCAGGCTCGTGAAGATCTGTCACTGCAATCCACCTTTACATGGTACGGCAAACAGCAGCCGAAGAAATACGATTACCAGGGTAAACCGGTGACCGGCAGCTCGGCACAAGAAGTGAGTCCGTACAGCATCGTCGGCCTGAGCGCGACCTGGGACGTGACCAAAAACGTCAGCCTGACCGGCGGCGTGGATAACGTCTTTGACAAGCGTCTGTGGCGTGAAGGCAATGCCCAGACCACTGGCGATATCGTTACCGGTAATTATATGGCGGGCGCTGGCGCGTACACCTATAACGAACCGGGTCGTACGTGGTTCATGAGCGTGAATACCCACTTCTGATAGCGTTGTTCCCTCTCCTCCCGGTGGGGAGAGGGAAACAATACAAAATCATGCGTACAATACACACATCATTCCCTTTCGCAGACTATTCGCTACAGATCATCGAATTTGATCCCAACAGTTTTCACGAACACGATCTGCTCTGGCTCCCTCACCATGCCCAGCTAACCGCTGGCGCACGTAAACGTAAAGCAGAACACTTAGCAGGACGTATCGCTGCAATACATGCTTTACGTGAATACGGTATCAAAACGGTGCCCGGCATCGGCGAGCAGCGACAACCGCTGTGGCCACATGGCCTCTTTGGCAGTATCAGCCATAGCGCAACAACGGCACTGGCTGTCGTCTCACGTCACCCCGTCGGACTGGACATTGAGGCTATTTTTTCGCCGCAGGTCGCAGCCGACCTGACTAACAGTATTATCGACAATACTGAGCGACAGGTTTTGCTTCACGCGTCACTCCCCTTTCCGCTCGCCTTAACCCTGGCCTTCAGCGCCAAAGAGAGCCTGTATAAGGCATTTTCAGCGCACTTGACGCACCTTCCGGGCTTCTCCAGCGCCAACGTTATCGCTCTCACCACAACGCAGATCACCTTGCAAATCACGCCGTCATTTTCGCAAAGCCTCGCCGGGCTGAGCGTTAACGTTAGCTGGTTTCGGCGTGAAGAAAACATCATTACCCTATGCCCGGCCCCACCATCATACTCGCCAGCCTTTTCTGTCTGAGTGGTCAGGGCAAACGCACTATGCCGGTTGAAACGCCGCCAGCGTTCGGCGTTGTCGCCCGTTTTCATCAAAGTTGTCGACAGCCAGCCAACGCTGCAAAACAGCGTCACGCTGTGGCCACTCATCGTCAATCATTGATAACCAGTCGCTGTCGCGATTACGCCCCTTACGCACCATTTTCTGGCGAAAGCGCCCTTCATGGATAAACCCTAAACGCTCCGCCGCACGGCGGGATGCGACGTTCAGAGAATCGCATTTCCACTCCACGCGACGATAGCCCAGCGCAAACGCCTGGCGCAGCAACAGCCAGACGGTTTCTGTACCCAGTACCGTATTCTTCATTCGTGGCGACCAGGTCACATGGCCTATCTCGACCGAGCCATTTACAAGGTCGATCGCCATAAATGAGACTAACCCCACGGCGCGCCCGGATTGTAAATCAATCACCGCATAGGGAACCAAAGAGGCATCCGTTGATTTGCCCGTGACCCAACGCACGGCCTCCTCTACGCTCGCAGGACGCGTGCTGGCAAGCCAGGTCCAGTCACGTTCGTCAGGTGCCTGCGCGTAGGCGTCAAACAAATCGGCGGCATGGCGGTCAGCGTCCAGGGGCTCCAGACGGCAATATTGACCAATAAGCACACTCCGTGGCAGCGCATTTGCGCCATTCCAGTCCGGCAGGGCATCACCCACCGTCTGCCCATACAGATTTATCTCTGGCACTGTTCAACCCCTGTTATGCGAACAAAAACCACGTTATAGCACCCGCCATTTCGCCTTCAAAGCACTGGTCAGGGATTTTTCACGCAGAACAGAAAATCGCCGCCCCTTCTATACTGATTAGAAATCAACGCTCAGGAGAACACGATGTCACTACCCGATTTTCATGTCTCTGACCCCTTTACGTTAGGCATTGAACTGGAAATGCAGGTAATCAATCCTCCGGGATACGATCTGAGCCAGGACGCGTCCAGGTTGATTGACGCCGTGAAGTCAGAACTCACTGTCGGCGAGGTGAAGCACGATATCACCGAAAGTATGCTGGAAATGGCGACCGGGGTGTGTCGCGATGTTGACCAGGCAGCCGCGCAGTTTTCCACCATGCAGCACCTTGTTTTGCGCGCAGCCCAAACGCTTCACCTCGAAATCTGCGGCGGTGGTACGCACCCGTTTCAAACATGGCAGCGTCAGGAAGTGTGCGATGACGAACGCTATCGGCGGAACCTGGAGAACTTCGGCTACCTTATTCAGCAGGCAACGGTTTTCGGTCAGCATGTCCATATCGGCTGCGCCAACGGTGACGATGCGATTTACCTGCTGCACGGCCTGTCGCGATTTGTCCCCCACTTTATTGCGCTCTCTGCGGCCTCGCCCTATATGCAGGCTGCCGATACACGTTTTGCCTGTGCACGGCTGAACATTTTCTCCGGATTTCCCGATAATGGCCCGATGCCGTGGGTGAGCAACTGGCAGGAATTTACCGGGCTCTTTCGCCGACTGGCGTATACCAGCATGATTGACAGCATTAAAGATTTGCACTGGGATATTCGCCCCAGTCCGCATTTTGGCACGGTAGAGGTGCGGGTGATGGACACCCCGCTGACCCTTGAGCACGCACTTAACATAGCTGGGCTTATTCAGGCTACCGCCCACTGGTTACTCACCGAACGGCCATTCAGGCATCAGGAAAATGATTATCTGTTGTACACGTTCAACCGTTTTCAGGCCTGTCGTTTTGGTATGGAAGGAATACTCACCGACGTGAATACCGGGGATCGCCATCGCCTGGCGGACGACACGCTACGCTTACTGGACACTGTCGCCGCGTCGGCGGAAAAAGTGGGGGCAGCGAGTGCCGTTCACACCTTACATCAGCAGGTGAAAAAAGGTCACAATGAGGTCAGGCACATGCGTGATTTTGTGGCAAACGGTGGCTCGCTGAGTGGACTGGTGAAAAAACACTGTGAGATCTGGGCGGGACATTAAGCGCGACGTTTGCGTTAACCAACGATATCCCCGACAATGGCTTTTTAACTCAAGTTTAACAATGTCATGAAACACCCGCTTGAATCACTGATGACCGCCGCCGGGATACTGCTGCTGGCTCTGCTTTCCTGTCTGCTGCTGCCCGCCCCTTCGCTTGGCCTGGTGTTGGCGCAAAAGTTAGTCACAACCTTCCATTTAATGGATCTTAACCAGTTTTATACTTTGTTGTTTTGTTTGTGGTTCTTGCTTCTCGGGGTGATTGAGTATTTTGTACTACGCTTCATCTGGCGGCGTTGGTTCTCGCTGGCAGAATAGACCCGCGAGAACCCGTATACCGTTAATGTGTGCGGCTGTGATTTTCTTTACGATATGCCCCAGGCGGCTGGCTAAACGTACGGGTAAAAATACGCGTGAAAGTCTGCTGCGAATCGAAACCATACTTCAGGCAGATATCGTAAACTTTTTGGTCGGTATCGCGCAGATCGCGTGCCGCTAATAATAGCTTACGTTCACGGATATAACGCCCGAGGCTCTCGCCTTTGTACTGCAGAAAAAGGCGTTGCAGATGCCATTTTGAATACCCCGCATGGCGCGCAATATCATCAATGCGCAAAGGTTGATTCAAATTATCATCAATCCATTCAACAATCGTATCAATTACCTGAGCAGAAATCGTCATCATGCTCTCCCCTCTGTTCATTGCGTTGCCTGCTGCCACCAGGCCGTAAACTGTTGGTCCGGTTCGGACAGTGTTACCGGCTCACCCAGCATTGGCGTCAGCAATCGGTAATGTTGGCGGCGACTGGCAAGAACCAGTCTTTTGTAGGGATCATCCCAGGTGTGTTTTGCCAGAACGAAGCGACCCGCATGTCCGGGTAATACCGCTTTCGCGTGGAGATCGGCTGCGGCCTGGGCGGTCTCTTCCGGCATCATATGAATGAACTTCCAGTCCTGGTCATACTGGCCATTTTCCATGATTGCCAAATCGACCTTGCCAAACTGCTCGCCAATCGCTTTAAAATGCGGCCCGTAGCCAGAGTCGCCGCTGTAGTAAACGTTCTGTTCCGGCGTTTCAAACATGAAACTGGCCCACAGCGTTTGGTTACGTTTAATCCCCCGGCCAGAAAAATGGCGGGCAGGCAGGACATGGACGATCAGTGAATCCGTCACTTTGACGGATTGATTCCAGTCGCGTTCCTCAATGATCTCGCTGTTCATTCCCCAGTAACGCAGGTGCGATCCCACGCCAAGTGGCGTAATCACGCGCTTAATCTTCGGCATCAGAGCCTTGATAGTGGCGAGATCCAGATGGTCGTAGTGATCATGCGAGATAATAAGAAGATCGATCTCCGGCATCGTCTGCGCGGTCCACGGATACTCACCGGCAAAAGCTTTATTCAGGAATGAAAACGGTGCGGCATAATTGCTCAACACCGGATCAATAAGAATACGCTGGCCCGCCAACTGCAAATACCATGAGGAATGCCCCAGCCAGACAAGGGTATCCTGCTGTGGCGATAAACTGGCGAGATCGGTCGCAACCAGTGGTAACGGCTGCGCGGGTCGCGCGTTTTCTCGCTTCGCGACCAGAAACTCCCACCAGGCCGCCAACATACCCTTGTTGCCGGTATAGCCCGGGGTCGGGACCTGATTATGAAACTGTCCATCACGATAGTGTGGCGACTGTTCAACCTGACTCAGTTGTGCTCCTTGCGGCGCCTGACCAAATCCGGCATTGAATACAAACGGTAAACTTGCTGCTGCGGCAATGAGCATAATAACAACCACACAAACTGTGAGACGCTTCATATCCTGACCTTAAACGCGCCCCCTTTCCGCTGGATTGCGCGACTGACTCTTGATTATGAGTGAGTAAGCACTCATTATAGAAATCGAAAGTTCGTCGTCAAGATGATTTTCAATCTTTGACATTCGCCGTTGCGGTGCTGCAAAGGCCGTGATTCAATCCTATTTTTTTACAGACTTAGGGGTAAAGTGTAGTGGCTCGTCCGAAGAGTGAAGACAAAAAACAGGCATTACTGGAAGCTGCAACCATAGCATTTGCACAATCAGGTATTGCGGCCTCTACCGCCGTTATTGCCCGAAATGCAGGTGTCGCAGAGGGAACGTTGTTTCGCTATTTCGCAACAAAAGATGATCTGATCAACGAGCTTTACCTCCATTTAAAGCAAGACCTCTGCCAGTCAATGATGGCAAATCTGGATCGCTCAGTGACCGATGCCAAAACCATGACTCACTACATCTGGAACAGCTACATCAGTTGGGGTCTGGACCATACTTGTGGACATCGCACTATCCGCCAACTGGCCGTCAGCGAGAAAATCAGCAAAGAAACCGAACAGCAGGCTGACGATATGTTCCCGGAACTGCGCGATTTATGTCATCGTTCCGTTCGCCCTGAATTTATGTCTGACGAATATCGTGCCTTCGGTGATGGGCTTTTTCTTTCACTTGCAGAGACAACCATGGAATTTGCCGCCCGCGATCCTGCCCGCGCGAATGAATATATTTCGATGGGGTTTGAGGCCATGTGGCGCGCACTGACCCGCGAGGAAAAATAATGGACGGCCAAACGCTGCATGCATGTGCTAAACGTATTGCACTCGAACTCCCTTTTACTGAGCAATGCTGGCCGTTCGGCCCGGAATACGATGTCTTCAAAGTCGGCGGTAAGATTTTTATGATTGTCTCAGAGCAGCGCGGTCGTCCGTTGGTGAATTTGAAGTCAGACCCACAAAAATCACTGCTGAATCAGCAGATTTACCGCAGTATCGAACCGGGCTATCACATGAATAAAAAGCACTGGATATCCGTCTACCCCGGCGATGATATTAGCGAGTCATTACTGACTGACCTGGTGAACGACTCATGGCATCGGGTGGTAGACGGCCTGCCTAAACGGGATCAAAAACGCTTACGGCCTGGCTGATTTATCGTTAGCGTCGATAAGTGTTTTTGCATTTTTCGGTCTTATCATTTTCCCGCTAACCCTGTACCCTGCTGAAACAAAACGCACCCGCAGGGTACGAAAAACCACCAGGAGTAGTTATGGATATTGTTTCTGTCGCCTTAAAACGTTACTCCACTAAGGCATTTGATCCGAATAAAAAACTGACCGCTGAGCAAGCAGAAAAATTAAAAACACTGCTGCAGTTTAGTCCGTCCAGTACCAACTCTCAGCCGTGGCACTTTATCGTTGCCAGCACTGACGAAGGAAAAGCGCGGGTGGCTAAATCCGCAGCCGGCGGCTTTGTGTTCAACGAACGTAAAATGCTGGATGCTTCCCACGTCGTGGTGTTCTGCGCCAAAACGGCGATGGACGATGCGTGGCTGGAACGCGTGGTGGATCAAGAAGAGCGCGATGGACGCTTTGCTACCCCGGAAGCCAAAGCTGCAAACCACAAAGGTCGTACATTCTTTGCCGACCTGCACCGCAAGGAACTGAAAGACGACAACCACTGGATGGCGAAACAGGTGTACCTGAACGTCGGTAACTTCCTGCTGGGTGTGGCGGCGATGGGTCTGGATGCCGTACCGATTGAAGGCTTTGATGCGGCCAACATGGATGCAGAATTTGGTCTGAAAGAAAAAGGTTACACCAGCGTTGTTGTGGTCCCGGTGGGTCATCACAGCGTAGAAGACTTCAACGCTGCCCTGCCAAAATCACGTCTGCCGCAAGAAACGACGCTGACAGAAGTCTGATCCCCACATTTGCATAAGCTCCACACAGCGGTCATCATAGACCGCTGTTTATTAAGGAGACATTATGCAGGAATTGATATCTCAGGTTGAAGAACTCGGCATTGAAATAAATCACACCACCTCGCTGGTGATGATTTTTGGCATTATTTTTATCACCGCCATTATTGTTCACGTTATTTTGCACTGGGTGGTATTACGCGCATTTGAAAAGCGCGCCAACGCCAGCTCCCGCCTGTGGCTACAAATCATCACGCAGAACAAGTTATTTCACCGACTGGCATTCACGCTGCAAGGTATCATTGTCAATATACAGGCAGCCCTCTGGCTACAGAAAGGCAGTGAAGCCGCAGAAATATTAGTCACCTGCGCGCAGTTGTGGATCATGATGTACGCCCTGCTGTCTTTATTCTCCCTGCTGGACGTGATTCTCAATCTGTCGCAAAAACTCCCTGCCGCATCACAACTGCCGTTGAAAGGAATATTTCAGGGCATCAAGTTAATTGGCGCAATTATCGTCGGGATCCTGATGATATCTCTGCTGATTGGCCAGTCCCCGGCAATACTGATCAGCGGTCTGGGTGCGATGGCCGCCGTCTTAATGTTGGTATTTAAAGATCCGATCCTCGGACTGGTCGCCGGTATTCAGCTTTCAGCCAACGATATGCTCAAGCTGGGCGACTGGCTGGAAATGCCGAAATACGGTGCCGATGGCGCAGTTATTGATATTGGATTAACCACGGTAAAAGTACGCAACTGGGATAACACCATCACCACTATCCCCACCTGGTCGCTGGTATCAGACTCGTTTAAAAACTGGAGCGGGATGTCGGCCTCCGGTGGTCGACGCATTAAACGTAGCATCAGCATCGATGCCACCAGCATTCATTTTCTCGATGAAGATGAACGCCAGCGATTGCATAAAGCGCATCTGCTGAAACCCTATTTAACCACGCGTCACCAGGAAATCAGCGAGTGGAACCAGCAATTAGATGCGCCTGAGTCCGTATTGAATCATCGCCAGATGACCAATATCGGCACCTTCCGCGCTTATCTGAACGAATATTTACGCCACCACCCGCGCATTCGCAAAGATATGACATTAATGGTGCGCCAGCTTGCACCCGATGACCACGGTTTACCGATTGAAATTTATGCGTTTACCAATACGGTGGTATGGCTGGAATATGAAAGTATTCAGGCTGATATCTTCGACCATATTTTTGCCGTCGTCGAAGAGTTTGGCTTACGCATTCATCAATCCCCTACCGGAAATGATATTCGTGCACTGGCAGGTGTCTTTCAGCGTTAATCGGTAGCATGAAGAAAGAACCGATCTCATCCTGGTGATGAGATCGGTTAGATATTAGCGGGACTTGCGACGCAGCAGTTTGAATGCCACGAACAGAAACAGGATCCACACCGGCAGCAGGATAGCGGACAGGCGCATATCATCCATAGTGCACATCAGCACCAGAATCATGCCGAGGAAGGCGATGCACACGTAGTTACCCGCCGGATACAGCAACGCTTTAAACTGAGTATCACGCCCTTTACGACGCATTGCTGCCCGGAAACGCAGGTGCGCCAGACAGATCATAATCCAGTTCAATAGCAGCGTCGCAACCACCAGCGCCATCAACAGGCTGAAGGCTTTTTGCGGCAACACATAGTTGATCAGCACCACCAGCGACGTAATCGCGCCGGACAGAATCAATGAGTTCACCGGTACGCCACGACGGCTGACCCGGGTTAAGAATTTCGGTGCATTTCCCTGTACCGACAAGCCAAACAGCATACGGCTGTTCGAATAAACACCGCTGTTGTAGACCGACAGCGAAGCCACCAGAATGACAAAATTCAGCGCAGATGCCACCATGTTACTGTCAAGATTATGGAAAATCATCACGAACGGGCTGCTATTCGATTTTACTTCCACCCACGGATACAGCGCTAACAGCACCACCAGTGAACCGATGTAAAACAGCAAAATACGATACACCACCTGGTTTACCGCTTTCGGAATGCTTTTTTGTGGGTCCTGCGCTTCGGCAGCGGTAATCCCGATCAGTTCCAGACCACCAAACGAGAACATAATCACCGCCAACGACAAGATCAGTCCGTTCCAGCCAGTCGCGAAAAAGCCGTTATAACGCCACAGGTTATCGATGCTTGCATGTTCGCCACCGTTGCCGGAAAACAGCATCCAGATACCAAAGCCAATCATGCCGATAATTGCCAGGACTTTGATCAGCGCAAACCAAAATTCCGTTTCGCCATACAGACGCACGTTGACCAGGTTGACCGCATTGATAATCACGAAGAAAGCCGCGGCCCAAATCCAGGTTGGGACATCAGGCAGCCAGTACTGCATATAAATTCCGGCAGCGGTGAGTTCTGCCATGCCAACCAGCACAAACATCACCCAGTAGTTCCAACCAGACAAGAAACCGGCGAACGGCCCCCAGTATTTATAGGCAAAGTGGGCAAACGATCCTGAAACGGGTTCTTCAACCACCATTTCGCCCAACTGGCGCATAATCAGAAACGCGATGATCCCGGCAACACCGTAACCGAGTAATACAGCAGGTCCCGCCATCTGAATAGCCGGGCCGATTCCCAGAAACAAGCCTGTACCAATTGCGCCGCCCAGCGCAATTAACTGAATATGGCGGTTTTGCAACCCCCGCTGAAGCGTCGGTTCATTCGTCGACGCGGCATCGGACACGCTGGTGTCAGATGCAGTTGACGCGTTTTTCACGCCCTACCCCTGTGTGGTTTTTATTGAAGGGGCTTCTTTTAACATTTCAACCTGGTTGTCGCAAGGCGCAATCGTTTGGATACGCCGGGCATCCTTGCCCAACGCACCGAGGCCCAGGAAAAAAAATCAGAAGTCGTAACTGACGGAAACCTTCAGCGTGCGTGGCTCCCCCTGGAACAGATAAGTCCCGGTATCATCAATACCTGACCAGTAATTTTCGTTGGTGACGTTATCGACCCCTGCACGCAAAATCATCTGGTTCTGGTTTTGATTGAGTGACATACGGTAACGCACACCTAAATCCAGTGTGGTAAAACTGTCGAGTTTCTTGGTATTTGCCGCGTTGGCATACTGAGCGCCAGAATGGTTCAGCCGTGCCGTCGCGGTGAGTCCTTCAACCGGCTTAATATCATATTCAGCCCCCAGCACCGCATAGAAGTCCGGTACGCCGATTGCCGTGTTACCGTTGTTGACGCCGTTTTGATTTTTACTGAGCGTCGCATCCAGCCACGTTGCACTGGCGTTCAACCGCAGTCCTAACACCGGCTCACCAAAAACATTCAGCTCCACGCCACGGTTACGCTGCTCACCGTTGATTGCGTAATACCGGGTCTGGCTATCCAACTGCGCAACCGGCATTTTGATTTCAAACAGCGCCAGTGAACCGCCGACACGCCCAAAGTCTGTTTTGACTCCAACCTCATTCTGTTTTGCATGGATGATTCCGGTGCTTTGACCGTAGTTCACCGCACTACTTGGCGCGGTGCTACCTGGCTGTAGTGATTCGGTATGGTTCGCGTAAAAAGAGAGTTCCTGCCACGGCTTATATACAACACCGTACGTCGGCATCCAGCGACTGTCATCAAAACTGTTCTTAACGTTTTCAGCGCCAGTTTCTTTGTTGTAATCACGCACCACGACCTTTTGATGACGTGCGCCGACAGTAAACAGAAGCTGATCATCAAGTACGCCCAACGTATCGCTGAGTAACCACCCCTGACTACGCGTACGTCCACTGGTTAGCGGATCGCTGTAGTTACCTCCCGTCGCCGTCACCGCGGGTTTTGCGACAGCTTGCGTATCGTAGATATTGACGTCCGGACGTGCGGCACGTGACCCCATGCGCCAGGCGATTTTGTCTTCTTTAGTGACGGCGGAATAACCTACGTTCACCTTATGCGAAACAAAGCCCGTATCAAAATTCCCGCGCAGCCCTGCCATCCCACTGAACGCATCAATAATACGATTGGTATCAAGGCGTCCGGCTTTCGCATCACCGGCCTGGTTGTATATTTCCGGGGCACTGTACAAGCCAATCTCATGCGCGTGCTGCGCACCCAGACCGGCATAAGCGGTCCAGTTATCAGTCAGATCATATTCCGTGCGCGCCATTCCGAACTCATTTTCAATATCGCTATAGCCCCATCTCTGGCTATAGTTGTGCGTATTTTTCGGCAAATCGGGGACAAATGGCACATAGTAGACATTGATTCCCATGTTGCCGCCGTGAAACGTCTTTTTCTGATACCCAACGTCTAATGAACTGCGGAAACGGTCGCCACGGTAATCCAGTCCCAGCGATGCCAGCGTAGTACGACGTTTATCGTCGTCTACCGCCCCCTCCCCTTCACGATGCAACAGATTCACACGGGCGCCGACCTGGTTATTATCACCAAAACGGCGTCCGGCATCGAGCGACGTTCCCACCTGTGAGTCACTGGTGTAATCCATACCGAGGCGTGTGATCGGCGTATCGTCTGCATGCTTGGGTTCAAGATTAATCATCCCGCCAACACCGCTACCGGCCGCGCCATTGAGCAATCCATTCGCGCCTTTAAAGATTTCAACGCGATCGATCATCTGCGTATCCACCACCTGGCGCGGCAGCACACCGGATAATCCACCAAAAGTCATATCATCGCCGTCAAGTTTCAGACCACGAATACGGTATGTCTCCGCGTAGTTACCGTAGCCTTGTACCGCCTGCACGCTCGCGTCATTGGCGACAACATCGGCTACGGTCTTAGCTTGCTGGTCTTCGACCAGTTTTGAGGTGTAGCTTATAACGTTAAATGGCACATCCATGGCATTTTGCTGACCAAGCATCCCCAGCCTGCCGCCATTGGCAACCTGACCGTCGAGAAAAGCAGGCAGTAACGTATCACCACCGGGTTTAAAATCACGTCCCTCTGCAGCCTGTACCACAATGGTCTCTTCCGCTTCTGTCGGGGTCTCAGCAGCATTCACCGTACCGGAAAGCGCGCCAATAGTAGCGGCCAGCACCGTTTTTCTCATTAAGTGTGCGTATGTTTTAGTGTTGTCCATAGCCATGCCATTAAAAGTCTGACGACGTTGCCGGAGAACGCCCCGGCAACATGTTGTTATTATTTATTCAGTTCGATACGCACCACGTTATCTGGCGCGGAGGTGGAGTGGTCTTTATTGAATTTCTGTTTCACTGTGACAAACAAGGTTTGGCCATCAGCAGAGAGCAACAGGCTGTTTGGATTGGGGAGGAGATCCCAGCTTTTCTTCACGCTGTAATCCGTTGCATTCAGGCTAAGCAATTTTCCAGAATCACGCTGGGTAATATAGATTTCGTTGCGTTTTGCATTGAATTTCACCGCCAGCGAATCCCCGATATCCAGCTGTTTAAGCAGCTTGCCCGTATGAATATCCAACACCAATGTCGTTTTCGCTTTGGAATTGTCGGTGACAAACAGGCGACCGGTTTGCGGGTCCTCCGCCATATTCAGCAGCAATGCGGGTTTATCGCCCAGCGGCTGCCAGCGTTTTTCAACGCGCTGGGTACGCGGGTTGATAACGAGGATTTCGCCGCCGCCGTTTGCCGCATAAATACGCTGCGTCATTTCTGAGTAATGCAGTCCGGTCATCCATTTACCGGTATTTTTAATCCGGGTTTTCAGTTTCAGTGTTTCGGCATCGACCACCCAAATCACCGCCGGATCGGCAACGGCGCCAATATAGAGCAGACCGTTATGCAGCAGTACCTGGCGCGCGCCATATGGGAATCCTTGCGGATTACGTTCCGGGAACAGGATACGGTTTTTGACTTTGCCGTCAGCGGTATTCAGCGCGCTTAACCCTCCATCCAGGGAGTTTGTGACATACACTGTTTTACCGTCTGGCGAGATAGCCATACCAAAGTTTTTCAGATCGGTGTGGCTTAGACCGAGGGTCTTCAGCGTTTGCGGATCCAGCTTGTAAACCACCCCACCCTGAACATCTTTGAACCCTTCCGCACTGGCGACGTACAGCGCATCACCCGCTGGACTCAGCGCCATTTCATACAAGCCGTCAGCCAGTGCGCGCTGCTGAATATCCGTTGCTGCCGGGGCGATTGTTTTTTCCTGTGCCACCGGGTTACTGGCTGGCGTGGCGTTAGCTGTGCAGCCACTTAATGCAACGGCAGCCAACAATGCCAGAGCGGATGTTGTTTTTTTCATTGTCGGAGTCCTTACCAGAGTTCACGCAGATTGCTAATAACAAAAGGAGAATGAGAACTATACGCATTATCTTTATCAGATCAAGAATAATTAGCCGGTGAATAAAAAAGATGAAACGAGGGTTTAAAGACGCGGAGAAGTGCGCGGTAGTACCGCTTTTTCATAATTACAGTGAATTATTCTGGACGAAAAGGCATCGCAGGCCACAGAATGCACTTTACTGTTTTTCCAACATTTTCAAACGGGTGAACCTGTCGTGGTTCAGTCACTCGTTTTTGAACCACGCCAGGCAACGACTGTCATGAATAAGATCATTAAACGACTTGAGATCGTCAAAAGCGCTATCGAACTGGAAGATGAAGAGATTATTTTCCAGCAATTGGCGCATCTGAAAAATGAACCTTTGCCAGTCATTCCCGGCGTCATTGTGCAGGCGATTGAAGAACGGCGTTTCGGCGATGCCCTGCGTGAAATTACACACTGGCTACAATCCCAGCGCGCAGTATCAACGTGGCAGGACCCCGGCATTGCCGCCAGTAAGCTCGAACTGAAAGCGCTTGAAACCCAACTGCGTGATCTGATTGATAAGCGCAATACGCGTATTCAAATCCTCGATGATTTCAATGACCTGTACCATCTTCGCCTCGGACCGTTGATGAGCCGAATTCTCGAACTGCGTAAGCAGCTGGCTGCCAGTGCGCAACGGAAGCAGGAAGCAGAACGAAAACGTCGGGAAAAAGATTATCAGTCCTGTCAGCACTATATTTCACAGGCCGTTGATCAACTGGCAAAACTCAAGCAGCACTGGGTAAATCTGAGTTCGGACTCCCGCGAATCCGTGGAAACTCGCCAGCGCATTCAGCAACAGACTGAGCTTATCACCGCCCTGCTGGCGGAAATTCGTGAACTGGAAAACGACTTTTCTCGCCAGGACGACAGCGCGACCCGTCAGGCACAGGAGGAAGCCAGCCATGAGTATGATGAATATCAGGAACAACAACAGGATGCGCAGCACCGTTACACCCGCGACCAGCGGCTTTCAGCAGATGAACGTAATGAGTTAAAACGCCTGTGGCGTCAGGCCAGTCGCCTTTGCCACCCGGACGTGGTAGCGGATGATCTGAAAGAGAAAGCCCATCAGATGATGGTGCAGCTTAATCAGGCACGACAAAATGCCGATCTGGCCGCGGTTAGGGCATTACTGACCCAGTTACAAGCCGGGCTCGAACCGATGATGGCAAGTGACCGATTAAACGATCTGCAGCATTTACGTAGCAAGATTCAGCAGCTCAGGGAGCAAATTAATGCACTGCTCAAAGAGATTAGCGATCTGGAAGCGGAAAACGCCTGGCGTCTTGCCACTTCAGTAACAGACAAAGAAGCCTACTTCTCCGATCAGCAACGAGCACTGACAGAAATCCGCACTACGCTGGAAATGCAGGTACAACAAGTGGAGCAAGAGCTATTGGCTGGCTGAGAAAATGCGCGTACAAAAAGCAGACAAAAAAGCGGCTGCAAGACTGATTTTTAGATTAAGCACGAAAAGCTTACTTTAGATAAAACACCTTAAAATCCATAAACCAAAAGAATATAA
>NZ_JANEWI010000033.1:0-58665 GCF_028069775.1 Citrobacter sp. Igbk 17
TTATTAACTAAATTCTCCATTCACTGAGAAATATTAATGTGATAATTGGTTCTACCCACATAATGAGGCCCCAAAGCGAGGTTCTGATTTGCAAACTTTTCCAGGATGAGTACGCCACAGCTATAACATGTACACCTATCAATCCGCGACCAGCCAATAGGCAGTAGAGTGATGCCACTGGCGTTAATACCGCCCCTCATTCAACTAAGATTACCCGGTCCATATATAAAACAACCAGTAGCACTCTGCGTAATGACCCGGATCGGTACCCATCGCTGATGGAGATGCTTAATGAAAGCGATAAGGCGATGTACTCGGCAAAGCGCCGGAAGCACGTATAAGCTTTGGTTACAACGTCTGGATGCAATCAGTCACCGGGTAACCCAGCATGTATTCGTTTATCCGCCACGGAGTAGATTGTCCTGAGTGAGGTTTTATGTACAAAAGCGAATAAGACAAGCTCTCTGAAACAGCCTAGGGTGAAACGGTCCTGTTATTTTCCAGGAGCAAACGACAATTCTACGACTTGTCCTGGAAGCATCAGTCATCACGCAAAATTCAGCCCCAAAAAATATCAATAAAAAATCAAATAGATAAATAACACTTTCCATATCAATACCGTCGCCACCCTTTTTGCACCTTCCCTTCAACGCAAAAAATCAAAATCCCCAACAAACTCAACTACCTCCCCCACCAATTACAAGGACGCCAGCCAAAATTCTCCATCGGTGATTACCAGAGTCATCCGATGAAGTCCTAAGAGCCCGCACGGTGCAAGCCCTGCGGGCTTTTTTGTGCCCGTTACAGCCCGAGAACATCCAGCTAAATCCAGAGCAAATTGTGCACCGCCTCATGTGAGCGGATATAGCGATAGCGAACGGCAGTCTGGTTAATCTCCTATTTTGTCACGTCGATACTGTTGCGCAAACCCTGCATTCTGCGCAGGCTCGGTTCGTCACCGGCAATGAACTGTTCGCAATATTCCCATTCAAAGTCGGCCTGCCCACCAAACACCGGTGAAAAGCCCCTGGCGTAAGCTGAGGACGTTTTGTCTCTGTTCGGTTTAACCTTAGCCCCACAAAAATGGTGGTTAGGGCAACATATCACCTGCTTTCTGCCATTCAATTAGGCGAATAAAATAGAATGAATACATCCGATTTTAATATATATATCCACAAAAATGAAAATCACATGGCACAATAGATAATAATCATAACATCTAAAATAATGGTAAAGTTCTTAGTGAATTTAATAATAAATAAAAAACCGCGAACCATGAAAATTTAGCTTTAGTCAAGCAATAACAATAAGTTAGAACATCATTGATTGCATTAATAGAATGTTTCATGGACAATAAAAAGCTGTTCTCCATTTTAAATTCATGCAGGAGGCATGATGGAGCAGCTTGATAAACAGGTCATACCCATTCGTCAATTACTTTCTGTTAAGCAATTAGCGATTCCGAGTTACCAGCGCCCTTATCGCTGGAATAGCAAAAATATAGCTGACCTTTTTGCCGATCTGGGATCGCACCGCGATAAAACGGCCTATCGACTAGGTTCCGTTGTTTTCCATAAGCACTTGGAAGAAGAAAAAACGTGGCTGGATATTGTTGATGGTCAACAACGAACCCTGACCTTAATGCTGGCAGTCAAAGCATTGACAGAAACTCGCCTGCACAACCTCAAACGCAAAGACCTGGTCGAGCAACTTACCAAACTCAAACCTGATGTCGATGCTTTTATGGCACGTCAGCGTTTTGCCAGTCTGGATTCACAAGCCAATCTTCGACGTAATTACCTGGAGTTACTCAGGCTTGTTGAACGCACCGAGTTCAGCGAAGAACTTATCGACTTTATGCTGAACCGCTGCGAAGTTGTCACTTTCGTGTTGAATGAAGTTTCAGAAGCATTTCAGTTCTTCGATTCACAAAATGCACGCGGTAAAGATCTGGCTCCCCACGATCTACTTAAAGCCTTCCACTTACGTGAGTTTTCCTCTGATGAAGCTGGGCTAAAAGCTGAAGCCGTCGCTCACTGGGAGAGGATGCCTAGCGAAAGGCTGGCAACGCTCTTTGCCAATTACCTGTTCCGGGTTCGTCAGTGGGCAGAGGGTAAATCAGCCCGCTTCTTTGGCAAAGGTGAAGTTGACCTGTTTAAAGGGATCAATATTTCTCAGATCGCGCATTTCCCGTATGTGAGTTCATTGCGGATCGCCCACCACTATGTCGATGATTACAACAGTCAATACCAACGCAAAATTGACGGTCAGAGCCTAAGTTTCCCCTTCAGTCTGGATCAGATGATCATCAATGGCCGCCGTTTCTTTGAAATGGCTGAACATTATCAAAAGCAGGTCGCTGTTATTATCAACAGAGAAAAAGATGCTGATGAGAATAAGCCAATTACGCTATTGAATGAGGTGCTGGAACCCTGCGCAAGTAATATTCTATACACCCTGAACAGCTATGTCAGGCGCACCCGCACTGGCGATCGCTATGTCCGGGCGATGTTCGATTGCGCTCTGATTTTTTATATAGATAAATTCGGGACTCAGGAACTGTCTTTGGCGATAGAAAAATGCTTTATCTGGGCATATACCTGCCGTATCGGTCAGCAGGTAGTTCAATTAGCTACCGTCGATAACTATGTGCTACATAACAACCTACTACGTACTATCCGTGATGCACGCCACCCCAAAGATCTACATGCTTTCCCCCTGCGCACGCTCGGCATCCAGGATAATAAAAATAATCGCAATGGAACTGAAGATGAGCTAATCATGCTATTCAGGAAGATGAGATATTATGAGTAATTCCCACGTACGGCCTTTTTTTATAAATGATTTACTTAGTGACCGCGCAAAATATTTGATTCCAATGTACCAGCGTAATTACGCCTGGGGCCAGGGCGAAATCACTCAGCTTTTACAGGATGTGCTGGATTATCAGAAAAAATCCGCTTCCGCCAGGCACCCGCAGACTTATTACATCGGTACATTAGTGGTGTTTTCCCGGGGGGATGACTGCTATGAAGTTATCGACGGGCAACAACGCTTTACAACGCTCTCCCTACTTGCTAATTGGCTGAAATGCCACGCAGATAAATCTGTTGATATGCAGTGGTATCAAAAACTCAATCTTACTTTCGAAAGTCGCCCTGTCTCTACCCTCACCTTCGAAAAGTTATGGCAAGGCGTAGATGTGCAACATATGCGCGGTGACGATTATAACGAAGGTTTGATCAGAGGTTACGAAATGATCGGCAAAGCGTTGGCTGAGCTTCAGCTTAAAGGCCGCGCGTTGAAGGTGTTTTGCAAGTATCTGTTCAATCACGTGCAGATTTCTCGTATCGAAGTGCCCGCAGATACCGATCTTAATCATTTTTTTGAGGCGATGAACAATCGTGGCGAACAACTCGAAAAACACGAAATCGTCAAAGCGCGTCTGATGAATGTCCTGAATGGGATTAGGAATACCAAAGAGCGACACAAAAGTCTTGATACTCTGGCCAGAGTATGGGACGCGTGTTCGAATATGGAACGTTACGTCCAATACGGTTTTACGCCAAAAGAACGTCAACAACTGTTTGGCAAAAAGCATATACATCAATTTAATCCAACCAGTTTCTCCAATTTGGTTGAATTGCTGGATCAAGCGGGCTCATTTCCAGATACCGACGCCACAGAAGCACAACATCAACGCCAGGGGCAAACTCTGGAAGAAATATTGTGTGACACTCGTCTGGATAGTACTCTCCAGCAAGAGGAAGACAGCGCAGGCTCAGAGCGTTTTAACAGCGTGATAAATTTTTCAAATTTCCTTCTTCATGTACTCCGTCTTGTCAGCAGAGACCCAGGTACAACTGAGGGAGTGCCACTTGATGACAAACAACTTGTAGAGCAATTTGAATCACGCCTGCTGAAGCAGGAAAAGCCAATCGCCGCGGCAAAAGCTTTCATTTATAGTTTACTGAAATGCAAATATCTTTTTGATCGCTATATTATTAAACGAGAATTCACTCAGGGCACAGACGGATGGAGCCTGAAACGCTTATATCAATACTCGCCCCAAAGTGTAGGTTATATTAATACCTTTGATAATAACGAGGGAGAGTTTGAGGATATAAACCGCCAGGTCCTGATGTTACTATCAGCTTTCCATGTCTCAACACCAACGCTGGTTTATAAACACTGGCTCAATGGTGCGCTGACATATTTGTTTGATGAGCACAGCCCGGAAGATGAAATTGATGCTGGAGACTATCTGGCTTATCTTGAGAACATGGCTCGCCGCTTTGTCTTTATGAGATTTTTAGCCCAGGATGAAGCTGCATCATATTACAATATGATTTTTGGTGATGATGATGTTCTTCCAGAAATCATCTGCGACAAACGTTGGTCGCAGGCTATCAACGCTAAATTACGATTCGGGACTATCGAAAATAACTTTGTTTTTAACTATCTTGACTATTTACTGTGGAAAAAACAAAACACGAGTAATGATATTGCCCGCCGTTTTGAGTTTACCTTCCGAAGCTCGGTGGAACATTTTTACCCTCAGCACCCTATAGATGGCCATCCCAGAATGGATGAAGAGCAGTTACATGCTTTTGGGAATCTCTGCCTGATTAGCCACAGTAAAAACTCGCGGCTAAGCAATTTCCAACCCCAGCAAAAGAGAGAGCATTTTGAAGCCAGCCTGGCTCGAAAAGAGATCGACAGTCTGAAACTTCTGGCAATGCTCGAGTTGATGAAGCGCAATAAGCAGTGGGGTGAGGAGGAGATTATCAGTCATGGTAAGGAGATGGTAGCGCTGCTGGCCGAGGAAGTGGAAGAGATGTATTAATGCAGAAAGCCGCTCCCGGCAAGGTGTCGCGAGCGGATATAACATTGTCGGCGTATTATGGCGGAGCGGGCATCTATGGCGTCATGCTTTCATTATTTATCAATGTTGCCAGGCGCTTAATCTGTTGTCCTTCGCTATCAAAATTACGCTCATCAAGCCAAAGAGTGAACGCTTCGCGTAGCGCCGGATATTCACTATCAATGATTGAATACCATGCGGTGTCCCGATTACGCTGGTGTACGACAACAGCCTGACGGAATATGCCTTCAAAAGTAAAACCAAAGCGCGTGGCTGCCGCACGAGAAGGCGCATTAAGCGCATCACATTTCCATTCAACGCGACGATACCCCAGCACCTCAAAAACATAGTCTAACAGCAGCGACATGACCTCCGTTGAAACCCGCGAACGTTTCATGCGTGATGAATAGGTCACCCAACCCACTTCTATTACGCCATTCGATGTATCAATGCGCATAAGTGCCAGCGTGCCGACAGCCTGCATGCTGGCCAAATCGATTACGGCAAAATGCATGGGGTCGGTCTGCGCCGCAATCGTCGTTAAATAGCTTAAGAAAGAATCAAAGGTCGTGAATGGCCCTGACGCGAGATAGGTCCAGTCGCGAGAGTCAGGCGTATCGCAATAGGCGTCATAAAGCGCCTTTGCGTGGCGTTCGACGTTAATACGCTCAAGTTTGCAATAACGACCGGTGATGTGCTGAGCCGTGGGAAGTCGCGCACCTTGCCAGTCCGGTAACCCTAAACCAACGGGCTGCTGGAATTCATTAAACGTGGATGACATGCTATTTACCTCTCATAATAGAGTGTCAAATGACAGCAGAATAAGAGACATCTGACGGGGTAAAAAGAACCACAATGGATGTTTTTAACAGATCCACATGACAATGCTATACCCAACTCCAGCACCGTATTGCTTATCCACAATTAAAAAATACCGATCATGCAACTGTTGTGGAAATAAGAAATACGGCCATTAATGACATTATTACGCGCATCGCTATCAGCATCAAAGCGACGTTACATGGCATGGGCAAGACGACGAATACCCTCAACAATAACCTCTGTAGGGTGATTCGCAAAACCGATCAAAATCCCCTGCCGGGAGATACCCCCATGATAATAATGACTCAATGATTGAATCCCCATCCCCAACATTCTGGCTTTCTGTTCGACCTCATCGCCAGTCAACCCGTCATGCAACCAGCAGACAATATGCACCCCAGAATCAGAAGGCTGGACGGTCATTTTATCGGCAAGATAGCATTGAATAGCATTGACCAACGCCGTTCGCCGCTCGTAGCATGCCTTACGAACCCGTCGCACATGGCTGGCGTAATGTCCTTCTTCAATAAAACTCGCCAGTACCGCCTGCTCAAGATAACTGGAGCCGATATCGGAGAAATATTTAGTCACGATAAACTGTTCTTTTAATCCTGGCGGGACAACTAAAAAACCTAAACGAAATTCTGGGTACATCATTTTTGAAAATGTCCCTGAATAGATTACCCGTTGATGCTGATCTAATCCCTGCAAGGCTTGCAAAGAACGTGCGGCATAACGAAATTCACTATTGTAATCATCTTCAAATATCCATGCCCGGTTAACCCGAGCCCATTCCAGTAGCTCAAGTCGTCGGGATAAACTGAGTGTCCCGCTAAGTGGGTACTGATCGGAAGGAACAACATAGGCCAGTTTCGCATGAGGGAAATGATCAATGCCGTATTGAACATTCATTCCTTCGCTATCCACTGGCACAGGTCTCACCATTGCCCCTGTTGACATAAATACCCCGCGCGCACCTTTATAACCAGGGTCGTCCAGCCAAACGTCATTTCCTTTCGTAAGCAACGCTCGGGCAGTAATATTTAACGCCTGCTGAATACCGTTTACGATAATTATCTGATCTTCACTACAGTTAACCCCTCGCGTCGTTTTCACGTAGTGACAAATGGCTTTCCGTAAGGGATAAAAACCGCAGGGGCTGGTATGAGAGCCGAGTTGATGCCGGGATTGTCTCCAGACTCGTCCCAGTAACTTGCCCCATAATGAATGAGGAAAGAGATCGGTACAGCCCACACCAACGGCGAACAGACGGTTCATTTCACGCCCTTCAACATCGCCAGACCATAAACCGCGAACGGATACGATATCCGCATTTAGCTGCCCATCAGCGGGCAGTTCACCGCCTTGCAGCGCTTCAGGATAGAGACCGCTGATGCTGCGGTCAGGAAGACATGGCGTGACAAAGGTTCCAGCGCCTTTACGCGTCTGAATATACCCTTCGTCTAACAGTCGGTCATAACCCGCAATTACCGAGTTCCGTGAAATTGACATCATCTCGGACAGTCCCCGGGTTGAAGGTATCTTTGTCCCTGGCGGCAGACGGCCTTCTACAATTGCGTTGCGTAGCGCATGGTACACCTGTTCCTTAATAACGCCTTGCTCTAAAAAAAGTTCCTGAAATAAAGGTGCACTATTTTTTTTCATTGCACTCGCTCTTACGTTAAAAGTGGATCCTGGAAATATATGCAAAGTGTCTCTTTGCGGTGGCTTAAGCAATATTTAGGATAACCGCCATAGAACACCACTCTGACAAAAATTATCAGGAGACCTATGAGTAACCAAAACACAACTGCGCCGATTACCATCGAACCCGTCACCCAGCAAGACTACGCGGGCTGGCTGCCGCTTTGGATAAATTACCAGATTTTTTATCGTACTGAAATTTCAGACAAGGTCACCCAATTAACCTGGGGTCGTTTTCTCAATCCTGTGGAGCCTGTTTTCTGTGCTGTCGCAAAATCTGACGGTAAAATTGTCGGTCTGGTGCATTATCTCTTTCATCGCTCAACATGGGCGGAGTCTGATTATTGCTATCTGGAGGACTTATTTGTTAGTGAAGAAACCCGGGGCAAACACATCGGCAAGCAGCTTATCGAGTATGTTCAAAAGCACGCCCGCAAGCGCCATGCTTCAAGATTATACTGGCACACACATGAAACAAACCTCCGCGGTCAGCGCCTTTATGACTGGGTTGCCAGCAAGAGTGGGATGATCGAGTATCGTATGTAAAATAAATAACCCCCATTAAATCGGGTAGTTTTCTGTAAATATCCTCCCGTACTGCACCTTAATTTTTCAACACATCGTCTGCGGCTGTGTTTCGCAAAGCCGCAGAATCTGAAATTGTCCGATTTCCGAGGCCAAATACCCGCTACGCTGGGAAGTGACATATTCATATATATTCTAAATTATCCATCAATAAAAACATTACTTTTCAACATACTGCACATATCTTATTGCCCATGCGTTTTATTTCTACATAAAATTGCCCTACACTTATTTCTACATCTCTATATTGCCGGAGCGACCTCTGAACACCCCGCCGGGTTGCATCGGTGCGGCATGAGTTAATATATCAGTAAATATACTTTCTCATACTTTTGGGTGATAACAATTTGGCTCACTGGCGATCAGGAGGTGCTTGAGGAACTGGGTAGTAAAATAATAGCGTAACCAGGCAGGATATTTCCCTCAACGTTAAAAGCATCATTTTCACACACAAAGGAGAAAAATAGGGTGCCGGAATAGCAACTTACGCTGCCCTTCTGGTCGTAAGCGAAGCATTTGATTGATGGTGTAGAGTAAAATGAATCAAATACGAGAGTCATTACACAATGTTGTTTTCCCTGATATTATGCCCGACTTATGGCCTTATCAGTCCTGGTGTTCACCTGCAGATATTGATACCGATATCACCTGGTATTCTTTTACTGAACTCGATTTAATCCTTGATGTTTGGCCAGGAAAGGACTCGCTGGTCCCTGTCAGGAAGACCGTTTGGGGGTTCGTTTACGAGAATGAACCATTGGTCCAGATCAATATTAAAGATGAAATTGCTTATGTTGCAGTCAATCGAAGATTTTATTCATGGGTCATTATTGTGGCTGGCATCTACAATTTAAACATCAGCCTCGACTTAACGACCATATTTAAACACACCGCATTAGCTGATACGGCTCTTTGTATTATCGCCAATAGAGTTGACATAAAATCAGCAGATATATCACTTAACACAGCAAAATCTTTTATGAACTTCATTTTTTTCCATGAACTGGTTCATCTCACCTGCCGCCAGCATGAGTTGAGTAAGCATAACGGAAATCTGTTTCCCTACATCAGAACGATGGAATTTATTGCCGATTTTTTAGCCTTCGAAAACACGCTCATACCATTAGCCTATGCAGATAGCCGGCAAAAACAAAACAGGGATCTGCTGGCAAAAACATCCCGTTGCCTTGGCTTTGTCATTGCATCCTATTTTATTATCAAGACCAGGCAAATGAGCTATCTCAATCAATACCCAACCATGAATGAACGGACTATTTTATTGTTGAGTTATATATTAACACCCTATTTAAAGCGGAGTGAACGCGTCGGTATATTACTCAAGCATGAAGCCAAAGGAATAATGGACGCCTATAGCAGACGAGAAAAGCTAGGCTTTACTATCAACAATGATGACTTCATCATTACCCCTGAAAATACCGAGTGCCAATGCAATTGCTCTAAATGCAGTTCATTCACCAAAGAGGTATATAAAAGAGCCAGGCCATTAAATGCCGAGGTTTTAAATCACCTTGACGTTTATACAAATTGTTTCCCTAATAACAATGTTATACGCACCTATCCCGATCTGGGTGAAATAAACAGTAAGACATCTTATTTTTGCAGTTTAAAAAATCCGCTATTGTTTTCCTTAGAGAGAACGATTAAAGGTTTAATTTAACAGCATAACGATAAATCCTGTGACTCTGGAACAGCAGAGCCACAGGCGTTTGATACTAATCAGGCTTTACTAGGTATTGCACCTACGGCATGTGAACCTTTTACGGTCAACGTCACCACGGCGGAACATAACAGTGCGGCGATCATAAAGATAAACGCACTGTTGTAACTTCCGCCGCTGCTTTGGATTAGCCAGCCAATAATCGGCGCAGAAACTACCCCCGCCATCTGACCGCCAAAGTTAACGATACCGGAAGCCCGCCCCATGATATTGCTGGGGATGGTATCCATTAAAATGCCCCAAAATGTCGCCATGGCAAAGAACATAAACAACGCAGAGATACACTGATAAACCACCGCCATATCCGCACTGCTCACGCTGAAAGTCAGATACAGGAAGCCCGCCGCAATAACCGACGTCACGACATACAACGTTTTGCGCATCGGTTTGAATTTATCTGAGCAATATCCGCCGATTAATGTCCCACCCGCACCAAACAGGAACGGAATTGCCGCCATCACCCCCGTCTTCGCCAGCGAGAATTCACGAACGGTGATCAGATAGCTTGGCAACCAGGTTGAAAACCCCCAGAAGGTGATATCAAACAAGAACCAGATACTGGCCATCTGCCAGAGCACCGGCATCCTGAGCACGTCTTTAAACGCGATAGCGCTCGTGTTTTGCAGGCCCCCCTGATCGTCAGCAGCTAAATCGGCCAGATCCTGTTGCGTAATTGCAGGGTGATCTTTCGGGTTGTCACGCGTAAATAAGTAGATACCCGCAGCAATAAACAGGCCCGGGATCCCCAGCACAATAAAGACCATGTGCCAGCCAAACGCTCCGATAATACTTGCAGCGACCACCACCGCCAGTGCGGGGCCTAAGGTATTTACCGTTGACTGAATTGCTGTAGCCCGACCGCGCTCTTTCGAAGGAAAATAGGTGGAAATCATTTTCCAGGAAGCCGACGGGAAGCACCCTTCGCCAATACCGAAGAAGAAGCGAACAGCCAGCATCAACGGCAGCGTTAATACCGCACCGGTTAAGCTGGTGAAGACAGACCACCAGGCAATACCAATGGCCATAATTTTACGTGAGCCAAACTTATCCGCCAGTAAACCACCGGGGATTTGGAACGCGGCGTAACCAATGAAAAAGGCGCTAATAATTAAACCTTGTTGGGTTGTATCAAGATTTAAATCTTTGCCGATATAAGGCAACGACACACTCATGACCATTCTGTCGAGGAACGAGAGTAGCCACGCCAGCCAGATTAACGTCAGGACGGTATATCTTGCTTTCCAGGTCTTAGGTTTACCTGAAGGTAAAGATGTTTGTAGGTTCATTGTGATGTCCTTGGGGTGTAGTGATCTACCGCGGCCAAAAATGGTCGCGATAGATCAATGCGTGTTTAGCGTTATTTATTAATATTGTTTTCTGATAACAGTACCGCTACAGGCATAACTTTCCGTGCCATTAATTAAGGCAATGCGTCCATTAACCATCACAATTTCAATCCCTTCCGGATACTGATTAGGTTCAACAAATGTCCCCTTATCCGCAATAGTATTAGGATCGAACATCACAATATCCGCCGCATACCCTACCTTCAGTAATCCGCGATCCTGCAGACCCAACACCTCAGCGGGTTTGCCTGTCATCTTGCGGATTGCCGCTTCCCAACTCAGGCATCCTTCTTCACGCACGTATTTACCCAGCACCCGCGGGAAGGCGCCAAACACACGTGGATGTGGTTTACCCGCGCCCATCAGTCCGTCCGTGCACACGTTCTGTTCTGGCCGGCAGAGAAACTTAATAACGTGCTCTTCAGTACCGTAGAAATCGACCATGCCAACGGCGTTTTCTTCTTCAAACAACAGATCGAAGGTGGCGTTGTACGGATCTTTACCGCGCAATTCCCCGAGTTGAACAAGGTTCAAACCAACAGCATCCTGATTTTTCTCTGTCTTGACGCTGGTGACAAAAATCTGATCCAGACCTGCAAAATCAATGAAGTTATCCCAACCAGGAATGCCCTGCTGGATATCCTCTATCATTTTGGCGCGCAATTCAGGCGAGGCCAGACGCTCAAGTAATTTGTCCGTCCCGCCGGAGTGGACCCACGGTGGCAGGATCACGCCGAGCATGGTGCTTCCCGCCACGTACGGATACTGGTCGTAAGAAATACGGATCCCCTCTTCCTGGGCCTGCTCCAGCATGCCCAACATCTGGTCAATCAGCCCCCAGTTTTTCTTCCCACAGACTTTCATATGTGAAATATGCAACCAGACGCCGGTGGCTTTAGCGATATCGATCAGTTCCTGCGTTGAACTGATGATATCGTCAGCCTCACTGCGCTGGTGTACCACAAAGATCCCGTCATATTTCGCCGTGACTTTGCACAACTCAATCATTTCGGCGGTATCACCAAAGGCACACGGCATATAGATAAGCCCAGTAGAAAGACCAAACGCACCGGCTTTTAGCTCACGCTCAAGGACTTCACACATCTTCGCCACATCTTCACGTGTGGAAGGGCGTCCATCCAGGCCCATCGCTTCCATGCGTACGTTACCGTGTGGCACCAGATACGCCAAGTTTGTCGCCGGATGTCGGGATGCCAACAGGTTGAGATAGCCGTCCGTGTTTTTATATTTCCAGTCAATTTTGTCGGTGTCGCCGTCCAGCCCGGCAATATTTTTACGCCATGCCGGAATATATTCCTCCGGCAATGGTGCCAGCGCTACGCCATCCTGCCCCAGTAACTCGGTAGTAATCCCCTGACGGATTTTCGCTGACAGCGCAGGATTAATAATGGCTGACAGGTCAGAGTGTGTGTGAGTATCAATAAAGCCCGGACAAATAATTTTCCCTGTTGCATCAATAACCTGTTCATTGACACCCACATCAATTTGACCTATTTCGACAATATGCCCTTCATCAACCATTACATCGGCAATTCGGCCGGGATTACCCGTTCCATCAATCACATTTCCGTTTTTAAAAATGGTTTTCATCGTTATTCTCCATTGCGGTGCCGCAAAGCAGCACCACCTGTAAGGTAAGAGGTATTTATCTTTATTTTTTAACGGCGATAGAGTGTCTGGATGATGCTGTAATAGCCGCTGGCCGAGCCGGTCAACTGATCGATCTCGATATACTCGTCGATGGTATGCGCCAGGTTTTCACGCGACGGCCCAAACCCGATGGTTTTGATCCCCGCTTCCCCCGCGTAGTGGCTGCCGTTAGTGCAAAATGAGTACTGAGTAATCGTTGGCGAGAAACCCGCTTCGCGAACGCCCGCCAGAGCGGCCTGCACGAACTCGTCGGACTCGTCATAAACCCATCCAGGGAAGAAACGCTCACCCTCAATGGTGGCTCCGGTATAGCAAGACTCCTTGCCAACGGCGTAAGAGACGCAGGCTTTGAACTGCGGGTCCTGGGCGGTTAGCTCGGCAAGTGCATTTTCCAGTGGCGCAATAACGCTTTCTTTGGTTTCGCCCACCAGCAAGCGGCGATCGTAGGTGGCGCGGCAGTAATCCGGTACCACTGATGCACCTGGGTATGGCGACGATTTAATGTCTGTCAGTTCCAGGATACCGGGCCCAAGCACCGGGTGGGTTGGCGGAGTGATGGTGCGAATTTTGTCGATCAACTGCGCCATTTTGTACACCGCGTTAATTCCTGCCTGCGGGTTGGCGGAGTGTGCTGGCTTACCAAAGGTTTCAACCACAATTTCGGCCCGACCACGCTGACCGATTTTCAGATTCAGTTCAGAAGCTTCGCCAATGATGACGTAATCAGGCTTATAGCGCTCACTGACCAGGCGAGCGGCAATGCCTTCAAAACATTCTTCATGAACGATACAGGCGACGTAAATTTTCCCGGCGAAATTACGCTGATTATCCTGGCCAAAAAAGCCTACGGCGGAGATCATCGCAGCAACAGCACCTTTCATATCGGTGGTGCCACGGCCATAAATTTTGCCATCGTCAATATCACCGCCGTACGGGTTGCGGGTCCACTTCTCTTCGTTCACCGGCACAGTATCGATATGCCCATCCAGAACCAGCGTTTTCCCCGGCTTATTTCCCACAAGGCCGCCGACGATATTGCCGTATTTATCAACATGGATGTCGTCGAACTGGTAATGCTGCATCATTGTTTTTATGGCATTTACCACGTCCCCTTCCTGACCGGAATAGCTTTTTTGCTGGATCAGCGCCTGACAATTTTTAATAACTTCTTCAATACGGGTTGCAGATAACATGGGTTTCTCCGTTAATGCTCTCAATCAGGAAATTATTTATTGATGCCCGGGTACTGACCGCCCCAGACAATATCCAAATATTGTTGCGGGTCGGTATCACCTTCGGTACTGATCAGCAACACGCGGGAATGCTCATCCAGACCCAGTTGCTCACGGGTTGGTGCAAAATCCGGGCTGGTCATCAACAGCGCCAGAAGACCTGTCGTGACAGCCCCAGATTCACCTGAAATAATGTGTGGGTCGCCCGCCAGCGGGTTACCCAACATACGCATCCCCAGCGCTGCGACTTCATCAGGGCAGGAAGCAAATGCGGTGGCATAATCACGCAGTAACTTCCAGCCAATGCTGTTTGCCTCACCGCAGGCCAGACCTGCCATCACGGTCTGTAAATCGCCACCTACCGCAACAGCATCCCCCTCTTTTGCACGGGCTGAACGATAGAGACAGTCAGCAATTAGCGCTTCAGCGACGATCACTTTCGGACGATTTTCGCCCCACGCGGCCGTCACCATCCCCTGTACCATTCCCGCAAATGACCCCACACCGGCCTGGACGAAAACATGCGTCGGAGCAACCTGATGGAGCTGATCAATCGCCTCCAGCATCAGCGTGCCGTAGCCCTGCATAATCCACAGAGGGATCTTTTCGTACCCTTCCCAGGCCGTGTCTTGTACAACGATCCAGCCATACTTTTGCGCCTGATCCGCGGTCATGCGCACGGCATCGTCATAGTTCATATCCACGATTTCAGCGGTAGCGCCTTCATTGCGGATTGATGTCAGCCGCTGCTGTGAAGACCCTTTCGGCATGTAAACCACCGCATTTTGCTTTAACTGGCGTGCCATCCACGCCACGCCGCGCCCGTGGTTACCGTCGGTGGTGGTGGCAAATGTCACGGTCTTCAGGTCATGGCGTACTGCTTCACTGGTCATGACATCAAACGGTAATTCGCTGATATCCTTCCCCACTAATTCCGCGATATGGCATGCCATCGCGTAGGCGCCGCCCAGCGCTTTGAACGCTTTCAGGCCAAAACGCTGAGACTCATCTTTGAGGTAAATATTTTTTACGCCCAGTTTTTGAGAAAGTGCCGGCAGCGTATACAGCGGCGTCGGAGCATATCCCGGAATAGACCGATGAAAATTCAACGCTTTTACCAGTTCCTGGCGACTAAAGGGTGCCAGCGGTGCGTTAGGGTGTTCGGTAAACGGCGTCTGGTTGATAAAAAATGATAAGTTTTTCTGCATCATAAAACCTCATTGTCCTGGTAATTCATTCCCTGTAATCGGTGTAATACAGAGTTATTTACGCTATCGGTAATCCATAAGAGCAAAATGCTTACCAGTTTTTTAGAAAATGAGAAAATGCTTAGAAATAATTTAATAAATACCTTTATTTCAATACATTAAGAAATTTCTAAAGTTAACAAGGTAAAAATAGTCTGCGTTAGTTTATCGTCTGATTTTGATAAATTCTCATAAATGAGAAATAGTGTGATCACGAAGGATAAAATCAAAAAAACATACAAAAACAATGCGGTAGATTGATTTTTCGCAAATCAATTTTGCGATGATTCGCCTATTTATCATTTTCATTGAGAAATGAGACACCTTACCGGAGAAGTATCATGATTTCAGTACTGAGCAATATTCAGGATGATATATGCAATTATGCCGATGCTATTTCTGGCATTACCGGGACTGATGTAGAAATCATTGATGAATCTTTAATGCGCATTGCTGGCACCGGTAAATACCGACATATGCTCAATGAGAACGTGGCAAAAAATGGTTATATCTATCGGCATGTTTTGCAGGTCCGTGAGACGGTATTGATCAAAAACCCCGGTGAACATCCTCTATGTCAGCTGTGTGAAAAACACCATTACTGCTCTGAAATGCTGGATTTGAATGCCCCTATTTTTCTCAATAACCGTGTCATTGGGGTGATCGGTATTATTTGCTCCACGCAAATACAGCGTGACACCTTGCTTAGCCAGATCGATAAATTTGTCACCTTTATAGAGCAAATTGCCGTCATGATCTCCAGTAAGGTCTTTGAATGCCTGGAACGCTTACGCGCACAGGAGACGCTCGGCGCCTTTCGTCGTCTGATTGATGCAATGGATCGCGGCGTTGTGGCCATTGATGGCAAGGGCCGCATCTGGCATGCCAACCATTCAGCAGATCGCATACTTAACCGTGAGGTTCAGGGATTACCCCTGACCATTGAAACGACCGGAGACAGCTTGTATGGCGATGAGGAAGCATGGCTGACGCTTGAAGGGCAAAAACACCATGTGCTGTGTAAACAGATCTCGCTCTCGTCACTGGATAACGACCGATTAACCATGGTTATCTTTCGCGATGCGCACGACTACCTGAGCACGATTGCCCCCTCGCCATATGAGTCTGATACACAGGTACGTCTGATTGGCCATTCCCCCTCAATGGAACAACTCAGAAGTACCATTGGCAAAATCGCCAACAGCTATGCCAGTGTACTGATCACCGGGGAAAGTGGTTCAGGTAAAGAAGTTGTGGCATTTGCCATTCATCAGAGCAGTCCGCGTAAAGCCGCCCCCTTCGTGACCATCAACTGCGCCGCTATCCCTGAACAACTCCTGGAAAGCGAACTGTTTGGCTACGTACGCGGCGCATTCAGCGGTGCCGATCCCAAAGGACGAGTGGGAAAGTTTGAGCTGGCCAATGGGGGTAGCCTGTTCCTCGACGAGATTGGCGATATGCCACTGCATTTGCAGGCCAAGCTGCTCAGGGTTCTGCAGGAAAAAGCCATCACCCGTGTGGGGTCCAATAACACCATCAATATTGACGTGCGGATTATTGCCGCAACCAACAAAAACATCAGCGCGATGGTCGAGAATAATCAGTTTCGTGAAGATCTTTTCTATCGCCTGAACGTGGTGCCATTGGTTCTCCCTTCCCTGCGCGAACGACGGGCGGATATCGCCGTCCTGGCACAATATTTTGCCGATGAATTTTCGCTAAGCTACCAGCGACCGCCGCAAAAACTTCCCGATGATGTTATTAACCGCCTTTATGCCTGGCACTGGCCGGGCAACATCCGTGAACTGCGCAACGTCATCGAGTACATTTTTGTCATGCGTGGAGAAGCCGCCGGGATCAACGCCAGCCATCTGCCCCCTTACCTGCTTACCGCAGCCGATAGCAGAAAAAGCACCATGATGGCGCAACCTCGCCAGCTTGCCCATCAGGGTAAACAAGCAGAAAGAGATGCCATTGAAAACGTCATACAGCGATTTGGTTCAAGCGTTGAAGGTAAGAAACAAGCCGCGACAGAATTGGGGATCAGCATTGCCACGCTGTACCGAAAAATAAAACTGTACGGGTTATGATTTCCCCTGCGTCCGCCACGGGCAGTCAATGCCTGATGGCGCTGCGCTTATCAGGCCTACGTTTCACAGGCTTTAGTAGGCCGGATAAAGCATCAGCGCCGCCATGGGGCCGTTACGGCTATGCTTCTTAATCAAACACACCATTAATAATGGCGGTGACGACAGCGGTGCTCAGTGCAATCAACACCAGATTGTCACCGATAACCTGCCATTCATAGCCAGGATAATACGGGAGTTGATTCAACATAGAGGGCGGCACGCTCTTCTTCGCAATTCCAGGAGGGAGCGGTTTTCCTCGAGCCAGATTTTTTGCAATACCCGGTGGCAGTGACTTATACCCCGTCAAACCATATCGGACAGCGTATTGCCTTGCCACGTGATAGCTGATGTCACTATCGACGTGATCAGGTTTGCCATAATTTTTACGCTGATCTGACTGCTGATTGCCTTTGTGACCTGAATTTCCTTTCTGGCTACTACCATGATTACCGTTATTCCCGCTATTACCATGATTGCCGCTGTTACCATTCCCATTACCGTTTCCGGGGTTAGCAAATACCGGCGTGACACACATCGTCATCGCGGCAACAGCGACTAAAGCCGTTGCTAAAGTACGGAGCCTGGACATGATGATTCCTTTATCAGTGGTTACCTCTAAAAATGTACGGTATGGCGTGAATTTGAGCCATTGCTATAACTCCGATTTATGCGCCTCTGCATACCGGGAATACTGATGTAAAGCTCGTCATTCCCGATAACTCAGATCTTCACGTGACAGACAGGCGATCTGAGTTTTTGGGAATAATTTCGCGAAAATGGAGAGAAAACGGTGATTTTTTTCGGTTAAGCTATGTTCATGCTTTGGCGCTACCTCATGGTCAAATTCACTTTTCAGGAACCAACCCGTAATGGCTAAAAGTATTCCGCAGCTGCCGCATGATCCCCATATGTGTCGCAGCTATGAAAAAAAGACTCGTAGCCCACTGGCACTCTATTCAGAGTATCAGCGTATGGATGTCGAGTTGCGGGAGCCGCTGGCCATGACTTACAGTCACTGGCATGGGCAGGTTGAAGTGAATGTGCCATTTGATGGTGATGTTGAGTACCTGTTCAATGACGAAGTAGTACAGAGCAAACAAGGCTTTATCACACTGTTCTGGGCGTGTACCCCCCATCAGCTCACGAATGCAGGGCACTGCAAGCAGATGGCTATCTTCAACTTGCCAATGCATTTATTTTTGTCCTGGCCGCTGGATAGAGAGTTGATTAATCACGTGACGCACGGCAGGGTGATTACCTCGTCGGCATCCCAGCAGCTTAGCGCTTTTGAGGTTCAACGTTGGCAAAATGAACTCAACAGCGATAACGAACAGATTCGTCAGTTAGCCATTGATGAAATCGCCCTGATGCTCAAGCGGTTTAGCCTCTCAGGCTGGCGGACAGTATTGGGAAACCAAACTGTACGGACCCAGAAGAACAGCATTTCGCGGCATTCACAATTTTACGTCAGCCAGATGCTGGAATTTATTGCCGCCAACTGTGACAAATTGCTGACAGTCGAGGCCATTGCCGATCACGTCAAACTTAATCCTAATTATGCAATGGGTATTTTTCATCGCGTAATGCAACTAACGATGAAACAATATATTACAGCGATGCGTATCAACCATGTACGGGCATTACTCAGCGACACCGATAAAACCATTCTGGATATCGCGATGATTGCGGGTTTTCGCTCCAGCAGTCGATTTTATAGCTCATTTCATAAATACGTCGGTATGCCGCCTCAGCAGTATCGCAAGCTCAGTCAGCAACGCCGAAATCATCCACCTTATGCGGAGGGATAATTGACTATAAAATCTATCTCTTATTTTACTGCTGAAATATGAACATCATAACAGCAGGCCAGAACAGATCGCCTGAAACAGTTAATAAAATAGAGTTCAATTATCAACTCACGTAACTACGCCATTCTGTAATTGATTGGCCTGTAGCAGGTATTTCTTTGGCTTGTTCAACCGTTAACGATTGGGATGGAATTATGGAACAAAAGAGCTGTACCTCACACTACAGAAAAAAACTCTCTTTCTTCTGGTCAGTATTACCGATGGTGATCATGCTGGGCGGGATTAGCATCGGATATTTTATATTCAATATTCGCGCCGAACCTATGATCCTGATGGGAACGGCAGCCGCTTCATTTATCGCCATTGCTCATGGTTATACATGGGATGATATTCTGCAATCGATTTGCAATAAAATATCAGAAGCACTGCCAGTCATTCTGATTGTCGCCAGTATCGGTTTTTTGATTGGCTCCTGGATGGTATCAGGTACCATCCCGATGATGATCTATTATGGTTTGAAGTGGATTAACCCCCAGTATTTTTATATTTCAGCCTTTATGCTGGGTGCATTAATTTCAGTGTGTACCGGCACGTCGTGGGGTTCCATTGGTACCGTCGGAATTGCCATGATTGGTGTAGCCATTGGCCTTAATGTCTCTCTGCCCATCGCCGCCGGTGCCATTGTTTCAGGGTGCTGGTTTGGCGATAAACTCTCGCCTGTCTCTGATTCAACCAATATGGCGGCGCTGGCTGCCGGTGTAAATCTGTACTCCCATATTGGCCATTTGCTATGGACCACCGGCCCGGGATTCATTATTTGCTGCGTGGTTTATAGCTATATGGGTATGGGCATTGATGCCTCTGCCAGTGCACCAGAAAATATCACCCATTTAATGAACGCTATCGGCCAGATTTATCAGTTCAACATTCTGTTGTTGCTACCACCGATTATCGTATTGTACGGTTCACTGTCGAAAAAACCACCTATCCCGATGCTGTTTTTGTCCACCATCGTATCAATGATTCTGGCTCTGGTTTTTCAACAATTCAGCGCATCTTCGGTCGGCGAATCCGTGGTCAGCGGCTTTAAGCTCGCGATGCTCACCGGAGATCATATTCCTGCACTGTCATCTGATGTCTCACGCTTATTAGAGCGAGGCGGCGCAATCTCTATGTTCAGCAGTTTTGTGACCGTCTTCAGCGCCTTTAGTTTTGCTGGTGCCATGAGCGCGACAGGCTCCCTGCACACGGTCATTAACGCGCTGACAAAAGGGGTTAAATCAACATTCCGCTTAGTCGCTACCACCATTGTTACGGCGTTCACCATTTGCGCCTGTACCGCCAATGGAACCTTACCGTTGTTATTGTGCGGTGATGCCTTTAAAGATGAATACAAAAAACGTGGACTGGCCGCGAAGAACCTCTCGCGAACTACCGAAGATGCCGGAACCGTTGTCGAACCTATTATTCCGTGGTCTGCTTCTGGTGTTTATTGCGCCACTATGCTGGGCGTGACTACTCTTGATTACCTTCCATGGGCAATCCTCTGCTACAGCGGCGTTATTTTTGCCCTGCTATGGGCGGCAACGGGTATCGGTATTGCTAAATATGAACCAAATGAAGCTACAGAGCATATGGTTGAGCAAAAATCATAGGCTAATACGCAGATAAATATTAGCTATCACCAGGGTAAATTTAATATATCAATTAGATATACATAAACATTCTGCGCTTTTTGCGTTGCGCAAACTATTTTCAGAGACTTTCCAGGAGTTAGCAATGTCTTTGTTTGATGATCTTGTCACAAGGGATGTTAATTGCCGTAAATACGGCCAATTGCAACAAATGTACGGCACTACCGATGTATTACCGCTGTGGATTGCAGACATGGATTTTCTGACGCCAGAGCCTGTCATGAATACACTGCGTTCGGTGGTGTCGCAGCCAGTGCAAGGCTATAACCTGGATTATCCGCAATGGAAAGAGTCCGTTATCCAGTGGTACGCAAAACAGTATGACGCCGAGCTTAAATCGCACTGGCTGCATTTTGTTCCCGGCGTCATAAAAACTATTGTCATGTCTTTGCTGGCACTTACCCGCACGGGAGACAATATATTAACCTGTACCCCAATATATGACCCCTACCCTAACCTGGTGAAAACCAGCGGCAGGCATTTACTCCAGACCCGTCTCATTGAAAAAGACGGTTGCTATGAATTTGACTGGCGAGATTTCAGCGAAAAACTTAAACAGTGCAAAATGTTTCTTTTTCCCTCGCCACACAATCCTGGTGGAATGGTGTGGTCACGGGAAACGCTTGAAAAAATCAGCCACTATTGCCAGCAGGCGGGCGTCATCATTCTCTCCGATGAAGTGCATAGCGACTTAACTCTGCCAGGTAAGCAACACCTGCCCTTTTTTACCCTCGATGACGCAGCAGGAAGTCAGTCAATCGTACTGACCTCTGTTAGCAAGACCTTCAACACGGCGGCGATCCAGGGAGGGATAGCTATTATAAAGAATGATGAACTGCGTCACCGGTTCTATCATTTTCTCGATAACTGTTATCTTGCAGAGACTCACTCACTGCAACAGGCAACGATTTATAGCGCCTATACCCATTGCGGTGACTGGCACCGGGAATTATTAGCTTATCTGGCTGATAACGTGGCATTTGTTAAAAGTGAAATCGAAATGCACTGTCCGTTGATCTCAATTGTCTATGGTGGCGCATCCTATCTGCTCTTTCTGAATGCCGAAAGAATGGCGCTTAGCGAGACGCAGCTAAGCGATTTTTTTGTCCATGAAGCCAGACTTGGCCTGTCACCGGGGTCACAATATGGTCCAGGCGGAGAGGGGCACATGCGTCTGAACGTTGGCTGCCCGCGCGCCGTCCTGGTGGACGCAATGAACAGACTAAAAACGGCATACCAGAAACGGCAGAACATGTAACGCAGACCGCTACGCTTGCCCTGCTTCGTCAGGGCAACATTGCCCAAAGATAGTGACCGAACTGCTATAAAGTCTTTCCCTTCTGTCGGCTGGTGTTAAACTGGAAAGTGTGATCTTCATCATAACCTGCTTAAACAGAGAAAAGAGACACTGCTATGCAACATATCATTGAGGGCTTCCTCAACTTCCAAAAAGAGATTTTCCCTCAACGCAAGGAACTCTTCCGCAGCCTGGCATCCAGCCAGAATCCTAAAGCGCTTTTCATCTCCTGTTCTGACAGCCGACTGGTGCCAGAGTTAGTGACGCAGCAAGACCCAGGACAGCTTTTCGTTATCCGTAACGCCGGTAATATCGTACCGTCTTTTGGCCCGGAACCTGGTGGCGTGTCTGCCACCATTGAGTACGCGGTCGTTGCTTTAGGCGTGACTGATATCGTTATCTGTGGTCACTCCAACTGCGGCGCGATGAAAGCCATCGCAGAAAGCCAACCCCTGGATCCGATGCCTGCTGTCGCCCACTGGTTGCACTATGCCGATGCCGCGAAAGCCGTGGTTGAAAAGAAAACCTGGGCTAACGAAATCGATAAAGTGAATGCCATGGTGGAAGAAAACGTGATTGCCCAGTTGAACAACATTAAAACGCATCCTTGCGTGGCTGTTGGTCTGCGTAACAACGCGATTCGTCTGCACGGCTGGGTCTACGACATCGAAAGCGGAGAAATTCGTACGCTGGATAAGAACAGCAAAACTTACGTTTCGCTGGCCGATAATCCACACGTCCATTTCGAGTAAATCAGCACTGGAGCACGGATGCTCTGGCAATCCTCCCACTACGATTTCTGTCAGTAGACAAACACTCCTCTTGCGACTAGCTTTTAAACTAGCCATCAGTGTGGCCGTCGTGGAACCCGCAATAGATTAAGCGATAAAAAGGAGCCGTTACGCATGCGAACGAAAAATAACAGACTGATTAATATGTTATTTTTTCATGAGTCGTGGGATATTATGATCCTAAAAAATAATGGTTCGCATACCTTTCCCACTAACACGCTGGAAATTCTGAACAACACCCGAGCCCAACAGCTCAAAAAGAAATATACCTTTCAGGCCGATCCTTTCATTATTGAAAAAGACAATAAAGTTTATGTTTTTTATGAAGCACTAAGCTTTCGTAATTCGCAAGGTATTCTGCGCTGCCGTATCCTTGATGCTAACCTGGTTGAGCTTGAGGATGTGAAACTCGATGGTTTTGATAACCTAAAATGCCATTTATCATTTCCTTTTTTATTTTACAGCAACGATCAGCTTTTCATGATCCCAGAGTCTTCAGAAAGGAAAGAGGTTATCTTATTCCAGTCGGTAGCGTTCCCTACGCGCTGGAAACAGGTAAAAGTATTAGTACCGGACCAGGCACTCACCGATAACGTCGTCGTCTCATTGCATGAAAATCTTTATCTTTTATCCACCACGATGGAAGATGAGTTAGTTATCCATACTGCCAGTGATGTAACCGGGCCATGGCAAAAAATCGAGCCCACGCTTAACCTGTCGAATCAACACCCACGGGGCGCTGGCGCACCACACTGCGTTGATAATAAACTCTATTTCCTCACCCAGGAATGCACACCAGAGACGTACGGAAAGTCAGTTTATATCAAAGAGCTAATCACGCTTAACGCATCCAGCTTTGATGAGCGTTTGATTGCGCAGATCAATGCCAGCATTAACCAAAGCGAGGGCGTTCACACGCTGAACTTCACCGATAACTATATCGTGTATGATAGTAAGATAAGCAAATTCAGCCTATTTTCTATACTTAAAAAAATATCTTATAAATGCAGGGTGAAATACCGGAATTACTACCTTAACCGACGCCACCAATAATGTTTATTTATGCCGGTGGCATTAATGAATTAATGATAGTTTGCAAAAAATATATCTGGAGACTGTATGGCAATTCTAGTCACTGGTGGTGCTGGTTATATTGGTTCACATACCGTGCTGGCGCTTCTGGAAAGAGGTGATGATGTTGTGGTCATCGATAACCTTTCCAACTCCTCACAAACATCCCTGGACAGGGTTGCGGAACTGACTGGCAAAGCGCCCATCGTTTATATCGCTGATGTGCTGAACAACGATGTTCTGAAAACGATTTTCTCTAACCATAACATTACCGATGTCATTCATTTTGCTGGACTAAAATCAGTTTCAGAATCAATAAAAGAGCCGCTGGCCTACTATGACAATAATGTCACCGGCACGCTGGTTTTGCTGCGTGAGATGTTAGCTGCGGGGGTGAAGCACTTTATTTTCAGCTCTTCCGCCACGGTATACGGTAATCCGGAAAGCGTTCCATTAAGTGAACAATCGCCAACCGGTGGCACCACCAATCCGTATGGCACATCAAAATTCATGGTCGAGCAAATTCTGGCAGACTTTTCCCGCGCACAACCCGATTTCCGAATCACCTGCCTACGCTACTTTAACCCAGTCGGCGCGCATCCATCGGGCAGGATTGGCGAAGATCCGAATGGTATCCCCAACAATCTGGTACCGTATATTTCTCAGGTGGCGATTGGCAAGCTGGAAAGCGTGTCGGTCTATGGAAATGACTATCCAACCCCCGACGGCACCGGTGTGCGTGATTACATCCATGTGATGGATCTGGCAACTGGTCATTTAGCGGCACTGGATTGTCAGCAAAAAGGTGCGGCATACAAAGTCATCAACCTCGGTACCGGTATCGGGTATTCCGTACTTAACCTGATTGCAGCCTTCGAGAAAGCGGCGCAAACCCGAATTAATTATAAGATTGTGGCCAGAAGGCCCGGGGATATTGCCGAATGTTGGTCAGACCCGTCGTTAGCACGAAAAGAGTTGGGATGGCAGGCCATCTACAATCTGGATGAAATGATACGCGATACCTGGAACTGGCAAAAAAACAATCCGGATGGCTATCACGTTTAATTTTCAACGACAAGGAGCCTGATTGACAGGCTCCTTACTACGGCAGGCTATTCCACCGTTACCGCGGAGACGCGATACCAACCGTTGCTCAGCTTCCCTTCATTGGCAAAGTTAATTCTTGCCGCACCGGATTTATCCACAATCGCCGCTTCAATAGCATATTTCCCTTTTGGCAGCGTCCCGGGCATCGGCATCGGGTAACTCAGTGGGTGTTTTCCGGGCAGCCAGTGACGTATATCTTCCGAGACATTCCCTTGTGCCACCACCTTATTGGCCTCATTGACCATGCGAAATGCCAGCGTGTAGGGAAGGTAAATCGGCGCGTTCCCTTCGTTATACCAGGTGCTTGTCAGGGTGAGTTCTTGTCCACCTTCCCAGACTGACTCGTGGCTCAGAGATGCTAAGCGAAACCGATAGCCCAGTTTTGTCAGTGCCTCGTCGACAATCGGACGATACTCACGGGGCACTGTTCTCGATTTCAGGTTAATCGTACTGGTATGTTGCTTCACCGCCCAGTCAAAAATCCCCTGCACTTCCTCTCGCGTATAGTGAAACGTATTTTTCCAGTCCTGCATGTACGAGCAGATCTCAAAACTCACTGGCGCATGTTTCCAGGCATCGTTAAATCCTGAATAGCTTTTCTGTGCGGCCTGCAGCCGTTGCGGGTAATCATCCGCCATATGATTCCATGAAGCAGAAAACACGCGGAGATCGCCCAGGCAGTCCGCACGCCAGCCCGCCCCGCGCGCGACCGCATTCGCCAGACTTTGCCCACCACTCATTAACATGATTTTTGGCGTACTGGGGAAAGCAGAGAAATGCATCGCCACATAGCGATCTAACTGCGCCGTGGTGTAGCGCTCCAGCAATGGCTTCAGCATCGGGAAGTTGCTGTTATGCCACTCTCCCCACGACCCCACCATGCCGATATCCACGAAAGCCAGGTTCTCGTTATCATCATAGCGTTTACCCATTGCGTTCAGCAGGCGCTGGCTATATTCAATAAATAGGGGATCGTCTAAATCAGGGATAAAGGTTTTTTTGTCAGGCGTCCAGGTTCCCTTTACGCCTTTTTTAATCAACCAGTCGGGAATTTGTGAACCCGTTTCCGGCTCAGCAAGCGCCATAAACCGCAGTCCGACGTTCATCGCCGGTCGATGTGCCGCGGCATACTTGAAGGCATCATCAACCAGTGCAAAATTGTACTGGCCTTCGACAGGCTCAAGGTCACGCCAGTAAAAGCGCTCATATTCAAAGCCTGTGTCGGGATAATCCGCCAGTCCAAGCGTTTCACCATATCCCTGATGAAAACTGGCGACCCCGATACCTGGGTTTGTCAGTGGGCCCGTCAATGCTTTGGGGGTTACGGTCGTTAATGCGGCCAATACCGTCAGCGGACAGAACAGACACAACAGCGCAGAAAACCATTTACACTTCATCGCAGTGACGCCCTCCACAGGTTTGTTAACACTAGCGGTTTTTCAGGCTTAACCACCAGTCCCAAATACCCACGTGAAAATGTTGGAATACATCAATACCCAATGCGGATTTGATCATATATAGCGTCAGTAATACGCAGCAGGTGACAAACAGCGTACCTAGCAGCAGCAAAAAAGTAAGCAGCATGGTCGATAAGGTCGACTCCTGACGATGCCGCTGACGTAAGTCTCTGCCGAATAAAAAAACCAGATAAAAGCGATTACCGAAAAATGGAAAACTTCTGCGAATATCGATCCGATGCCTTGATGCCAGAGTGCTGGCGACGATCGCTTTCTCGATCCCGTCTTTTTGTTCCGGAGTCAGTCCCTCCGATATATGCTCATCAAGTTGCGCATAAAATCGTTCGATGACGGGGGGGCGATTCTGAGGACTGGTCAAAATTAACCTATATCTTTATCAATTGAGTGATAGACATTGACTGTTTTTCTGGCAATTTCTTGCCAGTCGTAATTTTGCAAATAGACACGATAGTCCACGCTATTTGCGCTGGCCCAGGCAGTTAATTTCTCAGCAAGGCTGGACAATGAGCCGACCCGAAAATAGGCCTCAGACGGCAACTGCACTTCCAAATTTGCGGGAATATCGCTCACCACCGCAGGGAGGGAATACGACATCGCCTCCAGAAGCGCAATCGGTAGCCCTTCATGGTAGGAAGGCATAACGAAAAGCCTGGCCTGCGAAAACACCGCCTGAAGTTCATCTCCCCTTAAAAATCCGGTCATCACCACGCCAGGGGTATCAGCGGCAAGTTGCTTGAGTCGAATACTGTATTCCGTTGGGTGATCTGCATCGCCAATGAGCACTAGCGGCTGTTGCAAACCACTTTGTTTGTACGCGGAGATCGCATCATGCATCCCCTTTTCTTCCACAAACCGTCCGACCACCACGAAATAATTTTTCGCCTCGAGTCCAAAGCGGGAAAGCGTGGCATGAAGGGTTTGATCTGACAACGGACGAGGCTTATTGACACCGTTGAAAATCAAATGCGCATCATAGCGAGCATGTTTTTTCTGAATCAGTTGGTTAATGACCTCAGAAATCACTATCACCTCATTGGCATATCTTACCGCCCAGCGTTCACCCAGCAGCAATATTTTTTTGGCGACAAATCCCCATTTTTGACGATCGTAATCAGGCCCGTGGTGGGTAAAAACCACCTTCTTACCTAACACGCGTAATAATGGGATCACCAAACCCGGCCCTATAGCATGGACATGCACAATATCAGAACCGTCGACACAGGTTCTAAACGCCGCTAAAACAGAATGCACAATCGCTTCCAGTGACCGTTTTTTGGGTGCCCACAGCGCATAGGTCTCAACTTTCTTATAAGAAGATCGTTTGTAGCTAACATACGGCGAGCGGGCGATAACACAAATATCAACGTCAAACTGTTGTTTAATCGCCGGGTAAAGATTCTGGCAGTGGGTTTCCACACCGCCCAGGACATCCGGAATACCGCGAGTACCAAAAACCGTTATTTTTTTACTCATTCTATGGCCTGCTCAGAAGTTCTTTATATAGCGCCTGTAAGGTATCCATATGTTTGCTAAGCGCATATTTTTCACTCAGGCGCGCACGCCCCCGTAAGCCCATGACGCGTGCTTTATCCGGGTCATCAACCAGAGCATCCATCGCCTTCGCCAGTTCCTGCGCATTACCCGGCTCAAATAAAAGCCCTTCAATACCGTCGCGTATTTGTTCGGGGATCCCGCCAATGCGCGACCCGATCACCGGTTTCGCGAAAGACATCGCCTCCAGTACCGCCATTGAGCAGTTTTCATAACATTCAGAGGGGAGGATCACCACGCGGGCATGCTTAATGAGCGTATTGAGGGCATCCCCTTGTTGTACATAACCTAAAAACTCAGCTTCCGGGTATTTCGCCACTAACTCGTCATGCAACGGACCGTGTCCCACTATTTTCAGCGGAGCCGGGTTACGCATTTTCTGATGAGCGGCCAGCAACGTTGCCACACCCTTTTCACGGCTCAGGCGGCCGAAGTACAGTATATAACCGTCATCGACGACCTCATCGATGGGCTGGCTATCATCAACACCATTGACGATCACATCGATTCGCGATTTCGGCAACGTTCGGAGTAACACGCCGCGTAAAAAGACGCTGGGTGAAACAATCACATCCAGAGCCTGATAATTTTGGGCAATGTATTGCCAGGTCGCTTCTAACGAGAGTAGCAAGCTTTTCGAGGCAGAGCCTTCCTGACAGCGATAGCGGAAGGCATTGAAAACGGTACCGGTGATACAGGCATCACACACCTTCCCATCACGTAACATGGAGTATGCGGGACAGACAATCTTATAGTCGTGCGCCGTCAGCACCGTTTTACAACCAAAATTACGCGCCACTTTAATTAACGCCGGCGTCAACTGATGGTAAATATTATGAAAGTGAACGATATCAGGGCGTTCTTTTTGTAAAAGCGCCAGCATTTTTTTGCAGGCCTGGGTGTTATGAATAAAGTTAACCGCGGTTTTGATACCCCCCAACAGATTACTCTCTTGATGGTAATCGACATTGCTGACGAAATAATCCGCATAATCAGAGGGGAAATTTTTCTCATGCTGCATGGAAAAATCAATGACCTGGACACCAGCCTGTTTCAGCATGTCGCGTTCTTGAAAATAAACCGTTTCCGCGCCGCCTTTGATGAAAAAAAACTTGTTAACTAATAATACTTTCATGGCGCCTGCCCCGGTTATTCATGAATGATTTTACTGTTGGGCGGAGTCAGCGGATCGCGTACCGGATAAAAAATACCTTTGATCAGCCCCGCTGAGCGTACGATTAAATTAATAACGCTTTGCAGCCCATCTGTTAACGAGCGATTTTGCACAATCTTCAACAAGGCAAATGCCAGTAATGGGAGAAGCGCAACGGCAAACACGTCGATATTAAAAGTGAGCAGCGCAACAAATAAGAGAATAAGGTAGAGCGCAAATACCGCCTCATTCTTCACGATGTTGAATGACTGGGAAAACCAGGGTTTCCCCCAACTACAACGCAGAAGCTCACCCGGAGCCTGGTAATAACCGCTGGTCCAGCGGCGCGCCAGCATCTTAAACGTCGGCAGCGTATGTGACGTATGGCTGAAGTAAGGAATATCCAGACGCCGCAGTTTATAGCCCGCTTCGATTAAACGCAGACCCAGCTCAGCCTCTTCATACGCGTGCAAATTACGGTTGGTCAGATAACCAATTTTTTCAATTGCCGACCGACGATACAGTCCACCGCCCCCCAGATGATCGCTATCGCCAAGAGGATAGATTTTATTGATCCGCTGCTTACGAGACTTAAATTCATAGTTAACGGCATCATCCATTTCGACGGTACCGGCCACCCCGGCATAGTCTGGTTCCGCCTGCAAAAAGGCAATAGCCTGGTCAATGAAGCCATCTTCCAGCTCCATATCTCCATCCATCAGTAATAAATATTCCCCTTCGCTGTACAGATAACCCAACTGATGTCCCACTCCACAACAGCGATCGCCAGGATCGGTGAGTGACACTACCGTGACGCCCTTATTGGCAGCCAACTGCTGGGTGTTATCTGTCGACAAACTGTCAGCCACGATAATCTTATGCGGATACCCGACCAACTGACGCCGAATGCTGTCGATCGTTTTCTCAATGCCTTTAGATTCGTTGAGCGTTTTGATACTCACTGAAATAAATGGTTTATTGTCCATACCATCCCCCTGCGCTGCGCAGTACGGTTCGACGAATCACTAAGCTCGCCCCCAGCGATAAATAGAACAGGAACTGTAACATCGGCGTAATCATCAATATCTGACTGTAAGGTAAACTGATTAAACAACTGATAGCGAAAGCGTTAAATGCTGGCGCAAAGCTCAGTAACTGCAGATCCTGTTTATCCAACTGTTCCAGCATCAATACTGGTTTTGGCTGGCACACTTTCAGAATATAAATAAACAAGCCAATAAACAGCAGCGTGCCGATAATGCCAACTTCCCACAGCAGCATACTCAGAGCAGTCGAGTCTAAAATCAGGTTATAGATAATGTTCAAAAACCCAGGGGAGACCGTACTACCACTGTTTGTAGCATTAAGCCCATAGCCAAATAATGTGCCCGACAGTCCCCATAGATCGTTATTTTTTAACCAGAACAGAAACGTTGTGAAACGCCCCAACTCTCCGGTCGACATGATGTAGTTCGGATCAAAGATATAGCTCAATGAATCAATAAAAATGCTTAATGAGCCTTGCGTCGGATCGCTGCCAAAAGCGGAAGAGTAGTACCAGGCCAGTATCATAATCGACAGGCCGATGAGCACCAGCATTCCTGCCACAATGACGAATAACGTCTTCAGGTTTACCTTACTGACATCTTTAACATAGCTCGGCGATATCCACACCCATGCCAGAAATATCGGTGACAGCAGGATGACAAACTTGACCTCACCAATGATACATAACCCTATTCCAAGGATGATATGCAGCGCTGCGGATTTAAACGTCGTAAGCCCGTGCTTATATTCAGAGAGTTTCAGCAACATAATTAACAGGCAAAATAACCCCATCGCCGCTGTATTGCCGCCCCCCATCGGGTCTCCGCCGAATGTGCCTACCACGGAGTCCCATTTTTCATCTTCCCCGCGCACAGCCACACGCTGAGGAACAACCAGCAAAACCTGATAAATCATCACCGGAATTTGCGCATAAAACACCCAGTACAGATAGCGCGTCGCCCGATATATCTGCGATTCACGGCAGAAACCCAACAGCAAACAAACCATCACCAGCGATAACGCGATTTCGTTTTTGAAGGCCACAATTGCCACGGTGACCCCGCCCTGAATCAGGGTCGATGTTCCCGCCAGCACCAGAAAGGAAAAATACAGCGCAAGGATAATGGTTTCCTGTGCATCCAGACGCAGCACCCCGTCTCGCGTCTGCATCACCAGTAATCCCACCATCAGTAATGTCAGGAAAAACGGGATCCACAACACAGATTGCATGCCGGTGAAATACTGCACCAGACCACACAGGATCAGCGTTATAAAAGTGTAGACCTGTAAATAATTTCCGGTATTCAGTGTCATGGCGTCACCGGCTTGTTTTTCAGGAGATTGGCCCGCTTGTTCATTTTCAGGTAAATGAACGCATAGCGAATAAATGTCAGTGAAGAGAACAATATTACTGACGCCGCATAATCATGGTAAAAATAGGGAACGACCACAAACGCCAGAAGCACAATCGCCAACTGTTCAAGTTGGATACGCAGAAAATAGCGGTGCGAGCCAAAAATAAGCTCAATCACCGTTAAAGGACTTATCGCCAGCGCCGGGAACAAATAGGGCAGCATGTAGCGCGACGTCTCAATGGAGTTAATCCAGTCTTCGCTAAAACCCAGTCGCATCACAATGGGATAGAAAATAAAGACACCTAAGGTACAGACAACCCCCAGCACTAACAGCAGCATACGTACCTTCGTATACTCCTGATAATTGAAGGTGTTATTTCTGAAGTCGATGGACCATTTAGAAAAAATGGTATTGCGTACCGCGTTGCCGATAATCACTACCGGTGCCAGACAGAACCGGCTTACAACGGAAAAATACCCCGCCGTCAGCGCCGAAAACCAGAAGTTAATCAGCATAATAGGCAAGTTACTGCTCGCCATGGCCAGCACCTCAGCGCTACCGACTTTAGTGATGTGATGAATATTCTGTTTAAAAAATCGCAAATTACTTGCCGGGCGCAAATGCTGCGACGTCACCGAGCGAATATCAAACGAATGTAAAATACAGCTAGTGGTCAGCAGTATCATGGCGCAGGCCCATGACCAGTAAAATGTCTGTACCTGGTGCGTGAGCAGTACCGAGAGCACCACCACCACAGAGACAGAAATACGCTGAAAGATCAGAAAATAAAAGTTGGCTGTCCGCAGCGATAAGTTTTCCGATATTAACGCCCACGCCGTTGAAAGCGTCAGCAAATAGAGAAACAGTATGTTCTGGTGAAACAACCACGCGGTCAGGACGGCATACGGTAATGCAATGAGTGCACTTTGCAGCAAACAGAACACTACATTTTGCGCCAGCTCTTCATCCTGCTGTTTGGGAATCAAAAGCTGGGAGGCAAAGGTACATACCTGTGCCCCCACCACCGCGATACTGTAGTTGAGCGCATACAGCCCAACCTCTGCCATATCGTACTTATGTGAGATCAACCAGATAGACAGCGCACCAATCAGCTGCGAAACGACTGATGAACTGGCTATCGTAGAAGCGCTCTTCAGTAAACTCATACACGACCTGGCGTAGTCATCAGTTGGTCAGTATTGAAGTTCAATGAGCGCAACCCTTCCTGCGTTTCAAGGTTTTTTTCCTCTACCGCATTCAACACAGCGCCAATCACCACGCCCTGATTATCCTCAATTTTATCCAGCGCGCCGGCGATATTCTCCGCAGAACCGGTCCCGGCTTTCACGATAAAGATAACCCCATCAACGGCTCGTTTGATCAGTTGGATATCCTGACTCTGATTCACCGCTGCAACGTCAATAATAATGCGTTGATACTGCGACTTCAGTTCGCGCATCACGGGTTCAACGTGCTCTGACGACAGCATCAGTAAAGAGGAAATGGTCGTCTTACCGTGGGGGATGAAATCAAGATTTTCAGCGATCTTAACCCGTGCTTTTTCTAGCGGAGCCTCACCCCGCAACAGCTCCGCCACACCCGCAGACGTCGCCGATGCCAGTTCAGAAGACAGGCCGTTGGTATTGAAGAAATCTGCATCAATAAGCAACGTTTTCTGATCGAAGCTGAATGAGCTGGCCAACAGATTCGCCAACAGGGAACGCCCTTCCCCCTGCTCCGCCGAAGCAATAGCGACCGTTTGCAGCGGCCGGTTATCCAGCATAATTCGGGTGCGAATACCGTGGATGATATCGGCATTCAGCGGGTTCTTCAGTATCATATCCCGCACCTGTGCGCGACCCGAAGTACCGGTAAATCGACGAATTTCGCCCAATGGCTCGACATTGAGACGTTTCTTCAGACGGCTCAGGGTGCTAATTGAATTATCCATTGCCGCTTTGACGATGAAATACATGATGCTGAATACCACAACCAACATCACCACCATCACGAGCAACAGCGATTTATTCGGCTTAGACGGCTTTAACGGAGGAACGGCGGGATCATACAGCACCGCATCCGCATTAACCCCGGACAGCGACAATTCCTGAGTCCGCTGATAAAGCGTCTTATACAGATCTTCCATTTTATCTAACGCCAATTTTTGGCTGTTATAGGCATCCCGTTTTGATGCCATCTTCTGGAAGATCTCTTTTTGCTCAGCAACCTGCTGCTGGTAATTCTTTTCGTCGGCCAGTGCAGCCAAATACTGCTGACGTAAGCCAAGTTTTAGCTCACCCAGCACCCGACCCGTTTGATTTTGGATTGATTGCACATCGGCTTCTGCTTTTAAAATATTGGCACTTTTAGGGCCATACACTTTGCGCAGTTCCGACAACGTTCGCTGCGCCTGAATCAGCGCAATGCGTAAATCCTGAATCTGCGCATGGTCAGAAACTGATGGCAGCGAAATGATATCGCCTGAAGATTTCCCTCGGCTATTGACTTCATTGTAAACAGACTCCGCAGCGACACGGCGTTGGGTCGCATCGGCAAGACGGTTGGTCACAATGCTTAACTGCTCTGTTTCAAAACCATCAATACCACGGAAGGTCAGCAGCCCAGAGTTTTTCAGGTAGCTATCCATTTCCTCTTTTTGTTTCGCTATCGATTTCTGAATCTCTTCCATTTTTTCAAAGTTGAGATTGCGAGCCTGCTCGGCTTTCAGACGCTTTTGTTCTACCGTGTAGTTGATAAAAGCCTGAGCGACGCCATTGGCTATCTCAGCTGAAAGTTGAGGCGAGGAAGATTCATAAGAAATAGAGGCCAGATTAGTGGTACGGATACCGATGACCTTCAGGTCTTTCGACAATGTTTTCAGCGCTTGATCAACCCTCAGTTGCTGATCTTCACTGCCCGAGCCGGGCTTCATCCCGGTAAAATCCGGGTTTTCATCCAGCTTCAGATCGCGGACCGCCTGCTCGAGGATAATGCGAGACTGCATCAATGCATACTGTGTTTCGTAGTAACCACTCCGCGTTGAATCAAAACCATCAACCTGGGGAAAGGGCGACACATTATCAGCTTGAGCCTTAATCAACACCGTGGCAGTCGAAACATATTTGGATGACATCATGCTGATTAATGGGTACGCGACAACCCCGGCAATAATACCGGCCAGCGCGATTTTCCAGGCGTTCTTTTTCAGTTCTTTGGCAAAGCGGGAGAAATCGACGGAGTTTTCTCGTTGCTTGCCATTTTCCACTATAGATAGTTTCATCGTTAGAAGAACCCCATGCCAATAATCACGACATCCCCAGGACGAACAGAGTGCGTTAAATCAACATTCTCAAGTAGCTGGTTGCTACCGGAGAGGCGAATGTTGATATCTTTGCGATCTGCACGGTCAGTAAATCCACCCGCCTGAGCAATCGCTTTCTCTACCGTAAGTCCCGGCTCCCAGGCGAATCCATTCGGGCTTTTCACTTCCCCTGACACGTAGAATTTGCGGAACTCGGCAAGACTCACTGTCACCATGGGATTAACCATATACCCATTGCGCAAGCGTTGAGTTAATTCAATATTCACCTGTTCTGGTGTTTTATCTTTTAAACCCAGCACGCCGATATAAGGGAAGTTTATTGTTCCACTCTTATCCACGATAAATTTCATCGTCATCTCGGGCTCCCCGTAAACAACGATATTGACAGTATCCCCCGCCCCAATTCGGTAATCCTCTGCCACCGCAGCAGGATCGTCCATTAATGGTGGCCTGGACGTTGTGCATCCGACCAACAGGATACTGAATAGCAAAAACGCGCACAGTTCTATTATTTTCATTTTAGATCTGAACCTTAGCTTTAAGCATAATCATAGAATTATCATAACCCAACGTTCTAATGACTTCCTGACTGTCATTGGGACCGATATAAAACGAATCAGTATCCTTATTCGAATTCAAGGTATCTAATTGATATTTAATCTCAAAATTGACAGACGGCGTGTAGTCATAGCTCATGGTTACGCTAAATACACCATTTTTATCATGTCGATCCTTGTTCTGTTTTTTATAGTCTTCCGTGGTGTATGAGTAGTCCAGCAAAGTAGAAAAACGATTACCCAGCCAGAAATGCTGGTAAGAAATCCCATACTCAGTCACTAAAATATACCCCCCAACTTCCGAGGGGTCTTTAATGCTTTGAGCAGAGTGGGCAGTGAAGACTGACTGATTTAACGGCTTCCACTCCCCCTTTATATCCCAGTTTAGACCATTAAAATCACTCGAGTTTGCGGCATTTTCAAATGTTTTGTACAGCCACGAAATATTCATGTCGACGTTGGTTTTCCCCGTCAACTGCGATTTCAGACCGTAAAGCAAATAGTATTCATTACTGTCTTTTTCTGAGTTGTTATCATAGTGACGCTGATTAGTAATAAAACTATAGCGAAAGCGCGTTCTGGATGTGTATTGGTCAAAAACTTCAGCAACCAGACTATTTTCATGCCATTCCTGCTGCTGAATATAATTGTAAAAATCCGGGCTGGTATCCTGCACATCCGAGGTATTCCCGAACGTCAGTTTTTTATATAACAGTGCCAGTTCCGCTTTACCGCGTCCATCTGGTGCGCCATAGCTATAGCGCAACTCACTGTTGATAAAATTATTCGTCAGCGGAGAGTTAATCCCATACTGACGGAACTGGCTCGGCAAAAAACCCTCAGTGATATCGCGACCGCGAGATTCATGTCCAATTGAATCTTCCAGATTCAGGGTTAAGCCGTGCATTTGCCCATAACGCCAGGCACCGTTAAAACGGAAAAAATGGTCGTTATAGTTATCGGCAGAATTGCTTGAGTAGTTACGATAATCACCTGAATACATTAGCAAATATTTATCCTGACCGCGCTCACCGATCATACTAAACACAGGTGCCGCGCTCTGGAAAGCTGAACCTATCGCATCGCGGTTATGGGGCTGATAAGTCACGTTATCATCATAACCGTAATCCACAGCAACTTTGCCCTGGAAGTCGATCCCCGCAAAGCCAATGTGTGATTTCGGCGTTAGATCAGCCCATGCGGACTGCGATATCACGATTCCGGTAATAACTATTAATTTAGTATGCATTCTTACCGACAAATCCTTTGAAAATAGTTTTAATAATAATTTTTATATCCAGCCATAACGACCAGTTTTGAATATATTCGATATCATACTGAACGCGCTTTTCCATCTTATAAAGTGCATCGATTTCCCCACGGAAACCGTTAATCTGCGCAAGCCCGGTGATCCCCGGCTTAACTTTATGGCGGATCATGTAGTTTTCGACCTGTTTACGGTACTGTTCGTTGTGCGTAACCGCATGGGGTCTGGGACCGACAATAGACATACTTCCCTGCAATACATTAATGAATTGCGGGAGTTCATCAAGAGAAGTGCGTCGCAAGAAACTACCAAATTTTGTCACGCGGGGATCATTTTTGGTGGCCTGGATAACCGTATCGGAATTCTCCATAACTCGCATCGAGCGAAACTTCCATACCTTAATTTTTTGTCCACTCAGGCCGTATCGATCTTGTTTGAAAAACACCGGGCCACGGGAGGTCAGTTTAATACCAATAGCAATCGCTAACATCAATGAGGAGATCATCACCATAATGACGCTACCGAGAATCAGGTCTTCCGCACGTTTAATAAATGAACCTGCCCCTTCAAACGGCGAGCTAAAGATGCCAATGGTTTGCAGATTGTGGATCGAGCGCAGCTTGGACATATTGTTACTGTAGGTATAAAAATCAGGAACAATATAGGTATCTACCGTGGTATCTGACATCATGGCCAAAAAGTGACGAATACGATGTAATGCCACCATCGGTAATGCGATATAGATCTCGTCGATATTCCCTTGCTTAGCCTCTTCAACCAGATTGATGACAGGGCCGCGAAAGGGACTTTTTATCTTATCCACGATATCACCACAGCGGGACAACGCGCGCTCGTCATAAAAAGCCAAATCTAATTTGATATTGGAGTATTCAGCTATCAATGCTTTTTCAGCTGCCACACCGTTGTCGGTAAGACCAATAATCGCCACACGAATGCTTTTTTTCGTTGAATATTTAAAAATGAAAAAACGAATAAAATAAAGAAAAGGTAAAGGAATGAAATACCAATAAACAATAGGGGATAAAAAAGACGGTGTCAGACTTGCCAGGTATCCAAGTGACTCCGGTTCGGCCACCGTCATGCTGATCACTTCGTTGAACGATATCGCCAACAGTGTACAAAAAAGCAGCCGTTTTTGGTTGCGTATGCCGATGGTTTTTATCTTCTGCTGATACATTTTTGTGTATTCAGCAAGTAGCAGGAAAAACACTGAGAAGAGGATGCTCAGAATGACAATGGTCTTAAACGGCACCATATCTAACAGATGGGCGCTAAAAATTAACGTAATATTAATTACAATAAAATCGACCAGTTTCAAAAAGACTGGATATCCTTGACTGCTAATCTTTAGCGAATTTTTAAGCATATCTCAGCCCATTATTTATTGATATTTAATTGTTTTTTTCTCTTTTCATGTTGCTAATTATATCACAAGTCTAAAAAACGCAATGGCACATTGTCAGTAAATGTAAAAAATAATGTTGATTAGTGTGACTATCACCCACCTGTCATTTATATCATCATGATTTTAATCATTAATTTATGAGCGAGCGTTTTATCGCCACCACCAAAAAAGATGATAATTTACAACACAAACGTTATTGACAGATAACAATTCGTAGACTATGAAAAGCCGTTATATGTATGATGAATAACACGAAATCGTTTCTCTTTTTCCCCTAAATAGCCGTTAAAATTAATTAACCGCGACGCAATACAAATAAAATCAATAAATCACATGCCGTTATTATTACTAATATCTATCTTTCTTATTTGGAATTTTCTTAAGAATAATCTGCACTCGGGAAATAAAGATATCAGTTCGTGATGCTTAAAAATCGTACTCGTACGCTCAATCCCCCTAGCGTATCGCTGCGCGACAACTGCGGGTGTGTGCGGTGTAGACGCGCAATATCGTTGACCAGAGCCAGGCCTATTCCTGCGCCTGGGACGTTGCCGACGTTATCCAGGCGATGAAACGGCAACAGCGCCTGATGCACCCGTTGCTCATCAATGCCTGGCCCGCTATCTTCAACCACCAGCACCACGGCTTCCCCCTCGCGCACTAAACGCGCCGTCACCACGCCCTGCGCTGGCGTATATTTCAGCGCATTATCCAGCAGATTTCCGCACAATTCACCGAGTAGCACCTCGTCCCCTTCAATCCACAGCGCCTCCTGCTTCCCCTCATACCCCAGATCGATGGCTTTACTGCGCGCCTGCGCCAGACGGGTAAAACAGCTGGTTTGCACCACGTCATACAGATTAACGGGCGAAAAGTGCCTCTCCCCCTGCTCTTTACGCTTCACCGCTGAAAGCTGTAACAACCTTTCCGTCAGTTGAATAGTGTTATCCAGCGTTGAACTCATCGCCTGTAAGCTCTCATACCATTGCTGCGGCTGCGGGCTCGCCAAAGCTACTGCCGCCTGCGTTTTTAGCACTGCCAGTGGTGTTTTGAGCTGATGGGAAGCATCTGCGCTGAAGCGCTCCTGGCGGGAGATAAGCCCTCGCAGTCGATCGATATAGCGGTTGAACGCGACAATCAGCAGACGGGTTTCCGACCACGGCAGTAACTCCGGCAATGGCGTCAGCAGTCCTGGTTCGCGGCGAACCATAAGCGATGACAACTGGCGCATGGGGCGCAATACCCGACGTAATAGCCAACCGACCAGCACCAGCGTCAGGAGAACTAATAGACCTTGTGACACCCATGAGGAAAACAGCAGTTGCCGCGCCAGATAACGCCGTGATTGCAGCGTTTCGGCGACATAAATTTCGGCCATGCCAACAATCCCGCCCTCATTGACCGGCTGGAGCAGGCGTGCCACGCGGATCGCCTCACCGCGATATTCCGTATGATAAAACCACGCTAACGCCGGATACAGCCGGGTACGCGAGGTCGCGGGCGGCATGGCCGGTAAATCGTCATAACCTGAGATAACCTTCCCCGCCGGATCGACCACCTTGTAATACAGCCTGTCGTTCATGTTCAGTTCAAAGCTGTCCAGTACCACCCACGGCACGTTGACTTCCAGGTGCTTATTGCGTACCACCAGCCGTTCAGAAACCGTTCTGGCCGATGAGAGCAGCGTCCGGTCATATGCCTGCGTCGCGGCCTGTAATGCGCTAACGTAGCTGTTAAACGCCGAGAGTCCCCACAGCAACAGCAGCGGTAGCCCCAGGAACATCAGCAATTGCAGGTACAACGACTGGGGCTTAACCCACCTCATCACAGCGCTCCAGCACATAACCCAGACCACGCAGCGTCGCGATACGCACGTCGCTCCCTTGCAGTTTCTTCCGCAACCGATGGATATACAGCTCAATACTTTCGGGGCTGACCTCATCACTCAAACTGAACACCTGCTCAAACAACTGTTGGCGTGAAACCGGGCGCAGTCGACGGTACATCAGCACGGTCAGCAGAGCCTGCTCACGCGGTGTCAGCGCCAGCGGTTGTCCTTGCAACAGAAAGTAACCTTCATCGTGAAACGCCAATTCTCCCAGTTGCTGTATCCCTTGCACCTGGCCTGCGCTACGCCGCAGCAAGGCCCGCAGCCGGGCATCAAGCTCTTCAAGTTCAAACGGCTTAGCCAGATAATCATCAGCCCCTACATTCAGCCCCTTCACCCGATCGGCTACCGCGCTGCGCGCCGTCAGCAACAAAACCGGCAGCGTCTGCCCGCGTTTGCGCAGGCGCTGGACGACTTCCAGACCATCCAACCCCGGCATGTTGATATCCAGTACCGCCAGCGCGTACGTTTCACTGTGTAAAAGATGATCGGCCGACTGGCCGTCGAACACGCAGTCAACGGCAAAGCCGTTTTGTACCAGCGCTTTCTCCAGCCAGTGAGCTAACTCACGATTATCTTCCGCTAATAAGAGACGCATATCACATCCTGTAAAGTTTCTGCCGCATTGAAAGGGAATTGAAAGGTTAATGTTTTAACAATCACGCAACCGAACTGCTACACATCGGCTCACATAATCACAAAAATCTTCTTCCGTACCCGAAAATCCGGTTTTCCGGCGTGAGGATAAACAATGAAAAAACAATTACTTCTTACCCTTACTGCAAGCATTTTATTGATGAGTACCTCTGCTTTAGCTGAACAAGCGCCATCGCGCACCGAATGCATTGCTCCGGCGAAACCCGGCGGTGGGTTCGACCTCACCTGTAAGCTGATTCAGGTGAGCATGATGGAAACGGGTGCCATCGAAAAACCGATGCGCGTAACCTATATGCCCGGTGGCGTGGGTGCCGTGGCCTATAACGCTATCGTCGCGCAACGTCCTGCCGAAGCCGGAACCGTAGTGGCATTCTCCGGCGGCTCCCTGCTAAACCTGTCGCAAGGTAAATTCGGCCGCTATGGTGTCGATGACGTGCGCTGGCTGGCGAGTGTAGGCACCGACTACGGCATGATTGCCGTGCGTAGTGATTCCCCCTGGAAGACGCTGAAAGACCTGCTGACTGCCATGGAGAAAGATCCCAACAGTGTCGTTATTGGCGCGGGAGCCTCTATTGGAAGTCAGGACTGGATGAAGTCGGCGCTGCTGGCGCAAAAAGCCAACGTCGACCCGCACAAAATGCGTTATGTCGCCTTTGAAGGAGGTGGCGAACCGGTGACCGCGTTGATGGGCAATCACGTGCAGGTGGTTTCCGGCGATCTCAGTGAAATGGTGCCCTATCTCAGCGGCGACAAGATCCGCGTACTCGCGGTGTTCTCTGACGAACGTCTGCCGGGCCAGTTAGCCAATGTCCCTACCGCCAAAGAGCAGGGTTATGACCTTGTTTGGCCGATTATTCGCGGCTTCTATGTTGGGCCAAAAGTGAGCGATGCGGATTACCAGTGGTGGGTTGATGCCTTTAATAAGCTCCAGCAGACCGATGAATTTAAAAAGCAGCGTGATTTGCGTGGCCTGTTCGAGTTCAACATGAGCGGTAAGCAACTCGATGACTACGTGAAGAAACAGGTCACCGATTATCGTGAGCAGGCAAAAGCCTTCGGCCTTGCGAAATAAGCCCGGGGGCAAAGATGATGAGCGATCGTATTTTCGCGGGTATCTGGCTGTTGCTCTGTATAGCCGGGCTGTTCGTGGCCTGGCAAATCAGCAGCGAATACAGCTATGAACCCGTCGGGCCACGTCCCTTTCCGCTTGGCATTATCAGCTTGATGCTGTTGTGTGCCGTCGCGCTGCTGTTGCGCCACCCGGACACCATCAGTTGGCCTCGCCGCCACGTGCTGCAAAAGCTGCTCACGATGGTGATTGTGTTGTTGATGTACGCCTGGGGGTTTGAATGGTTAGGCTTTCCCATTGCCACTGCCATTCTCACCGTGGTGATTGGCATGCTGTTCGGCGCAACCATCCCGGCAGCGGGCATTTCCGGTTCGGTTCTCGGCATTCTGCTGTGGTATGCCTTCGACCGACTGCTTGACGTCACCTTACCACTCGGCGCCTGGCTGGGTTAACGGAGAAACGATGGATACCTGGATTTATCTTTCTCAGGGTTTCGCGGTGGCGATGACGCCGGAAAACCTGGTTATCGCCTTGATCGGCTGCTTTGTCGGCACCATTGTTGGGTTGCTACCGGGTCTGGGGCCAATCAACGGTGTGGCGATCCTGCTGCCGCTGGCCTTCGCTTTGCATCTGCCTGCGGAGTCTGCGCTGATCCTGTTGGCGACTGTTTATATCGGCTGCGAATACGGCGGGCGCATCTCCTCTATCCTGCTCAATGTTCCTGGCGACGCGGCAGCCATTATGACCGCCCTTGACGGCTATCCAATGGCTCAACAGGGACGCGGCGGCGTGGCGCTTTCTATCTCAGCGGTCAGTTCTTTCTTCGGTTCGCTTATCGCTATCGGCGGTATCATTCTGTTTGCCCCGGCGTTAGCACAATGGTCGCTGTCATTCGGTCCTGCAGAATACTTTGCCTTAATGGTCTTCGCCATTGCCTGTCTCGGCAGCATGATGGCACAGAATCCACTGAAATCATTTCTGGCAGCGCTTATCGGTCTCGGGCTCGCGACCGTCGGCGTAGACGCCAACACCGGGGTTTATCGCTTCACCTTTGACAGTGTTCATCTCTCCGACGGTGTGCAGTTTATCGTGGTAGTGATTGGGCTGTTCTCTGTCTCAGAAATATTATTAATGCTGGAACATACCAGCAGTGGCCAAACGCTGGTGCGTAAAACGGGCCGCATGTTGTTTAATGCCAAAGAAGGTATGCAGTGCGTGGGCGCAACGCTGCGCTCATCGGTGATTGGCTTTTTCGTCGGCGTCCTGCCCGGCGCCGGGGCAACCATCGCCAGTGCTATCACCTACATGACCGAGAAAAAGCTCAGCGGTAACAGCGACAGTTTTGGAAAGGGAGACATTCGTGGCGTTGCCGCACCAGAGGCAGCCAACAATGCTTCGGCCTGTGGCTCGTTTATCCCAATGCTGACGCTCGGCGTACCCGGTTCGGGCACCACGGCGGTAATGATGGGTGCGCTGACGCTGTACAACATCACGCCAGGGCCGGCAATGTTCACCGAACAACCGGATATCGTCTGGGGACTGATCGCGGCGCTGCTGATTGCCAACGTGATGCTGCTGGTCATGAACATCCCGTTAATCGGTCTGTTCACCCGCATGCTGACCATTCCGCTGTGGTTCCTGGTTCCGGCCATTGCGGCGGTTTCGGCGGTCGGTGTGTATGCCGTCCACAGCACGACCTTCGATCTGGTACTGATGGTTGGTCTCGGCGTACTGGGATACATTTTGCGTAAAATGCACTTCCCGATGTCTCCGTTGATTCTCGGATTTGTGCTCGGGGAAATGCTGGAGCAGAACCTGCGTCGTGCCCTGTCCATCAGTAATGGCAGCATGGATATTCTGTGGGCCAGCGGCGTGGCGAAAGTCCTGCTGGTGATGGCGGTCATGGTTATCGTTATCCCGCCAGTACTGCGCCTGATCCGCAAACGCAACAATAAGCCGCAGGTGGATATCGGCTAACGAATTGCCGGATGGCGGCGCTATTGCGCCCTATCCGGCCTACAACTTGGCTCGGTTGTAGGCCGGATAAGCGCAACGCCATCCGGCATTTTTATTTTCCGCGCAGCCCCTGCGTTCCTTCCAGCACATGTTCAACAAATTGCGTCAGCTTGGGCAGTGGGCGCAAATCCTGTCGCCACAACAAATGAATTGGCCGCGGTTGCGGCGTAAACCCCTCCAGCACCCGGACCAGCCGGCCATTCGCGAGCTCTTCTGCCAACAAAACCTCTGGTTGTAACAGCAGCCCGGCTCCCGCTACCGCTGCCATGCGCAGGCCATGGCCATCGTTACAGCGCAAAATCGCGTCACGTTTCCACCTGACCTCACCCGCCACACCCGGCAGTTTCCATTCATTACGTGCCGTCCACACGGTATGTGACAAACACAGATGATCCACCAGATCCCCTGGCGTGCGTGGTGTACCGTGTCGGGCAAGATAGTCCGGTGACGCACAGATAGCCATACGGTACGGACACAGATATTTCGCCACGACATCCGTCTGATGAATATCCCCAATACGTATTGCCAGATCGACCCCTTCATCGACCAGATCCACCATTCGGTTGGTCAGATCCAGTTCAATGCGTACTTCTGGCCAGGTTTGCAAAAAATCCGCAGCCAGCGGCGAGACAACACAAGCCCCAAAGGAGGTTGGTGCGCTGATGCGTAGCGTACCCGCCGGAGCCCGCCGTAGCCGTTCGACCGAACGTTCAGCGATCGAAACCTGCTCCAGTACCCGACGCGCTTCTTCAACGTAAACGCGCCCGGCATCGGTCAGACTCTGACGGCGAGTGTTACGTTCCAGCAGACGCGTACCAAGCTGCGTCTCCAGCAGGGCGATATATTTTCCCACCATCACCGCTGATATCTCCAGTCGCGTTGCCGCACCGGTAAAGCTTCCACTTTCCACCACCGCGATAAACGTTTCCATGCCGCGCAGCTTATCCATATTGCAAACCCCTGGTTAGTAATCATCTAACTTTTAGCCAGTTTATCTGATTTCATTTTCATTAAAGAATAGCGGCTCACACTATTGCGGAGGTGGTTATGAAAATCGTCATTATTGGTGCCAGCGGTACAGTCGGTCGTGCAGTCACAGAGACGTTGAGCCGTAAACATGAGGTGATCCGCGTGGGCCGCACGCAGGGTGATTACCAGGTCGATATCACCTCACAAGAGAGCGTTCAGGCGCTATTTGAAAAAACAGGGCGCGTGGATGCGATTGTTTCCGCCACCGGCAATCTGTTCTTTGGCCCGCTATCGACGATGACCGACAGTGAATTTAATCAGGGTCTGCAGGATAAGTTGTTAGGCCAGGTGCGTCTGGCTTTAACCGGACAACATTACCTGAATGATGGCGGTTCCATTACGCTTATCAGCGGCATTATCGCCCATGAACCCATTGCCCAGGGGGCAAATGCGGCGACCATAAATGCCGGGCTGGAAGGATTTGTGCGCGCAGCAGCCTGCGAGTTAGGACGCGGCTTGCGCATTAACCTGATTAGCCCGACCGTATTGAGTGAATCTGCTGAAGCCTACGATGGATTCTTCCCTGGTTTTGAAAGCGTGCCAGCGGCAACCGTGGCCAATGCTTACCGCCGCAGCGTGGAAGGCATTCAAACCGGACGTATTTATAAAGTCGGTTACTAACATTTTTACTGCCGCTGTGTCCCAGCAGCGGCAGCATTATTAATCCTCTGTTTTTAAATAACATTCTCCTGTTTATCTCCCGCGTTTTTCAGTTAACCTCACCCTTTATAATGTTAAATATTTGTTGCTTTTGATCACAAATAATAAACAAACAAGCTCATTCTGTGCGCGTTTTTCAAAAATGTAGATATTTTTAATTTATGGCTACGAAACGAGCATCGCCATGTCTCCCTGACAATCTACTGAGAGGATCGATTCTGATGAACGCACTGACTGCCGTACAACCGAACGCTGAAGATCCAGCCCAACACTACAGCGGCTTCACACTGAAACCATCAGCCCAGTCGCCACGCTTACTGGAGCTGACTTTCTGTGCTGAGACAACGGAGCAATTTCTGCAAGCCGTCGCGCAGTGGCCAGTACAGGCCCTGGAATACAAATCTTTCTTGCGTTTCAAAGTGGGTCAGATCCTCGACGCCCTGTGCGGCAATCAGTTGCAGCCTCTGCTACTAAAAACCTTACTGAATCGCGCTGAAGGCGCACTGCTGATCAATGCCGTGGGCGTTGATGACGTGGCACAGGCAGAAGAGATGGTCAAACTGGCAACTGCCGTCGCGCATCTTATCGGACGCTCCAATTTTGATGCAATGAGCGGTCAGTACTATGCGCGCTTCGTGGTGAAAAACGTCGATAACTCAGATAGCTATCTTCGTCAGCCGCACCGTGTCATGGAGCTACATAACGACGGTACATACCTCGAAGAAATCACCGACTATGTACTGATGATGAAGATAGATGAGCAGAACATGACTGGCGGTAACTCGCTGCTGCTCCATCTCGATGACTGGGAGCATCTGGATCAGTATTTTACCCACCCGCTGGCACGCCGTGCCATGCGCTTTGCCGCACCGCCAAGCAAAAATGTTAGCCAGGACGTATTCCATCCGGTGTTTGACGTTGACCAGTTGGGCCGTCCGGTCATGCGCTATATCGACCAGTTCGTCCAGCCAAAAGACTATGAAGAAGGCGTCTGGCTGAGCGACCTGTCTGATGCGCTGGAAACCAGCAAGAACATTCTTTCCGTTCCGGTATCGGTCGGTAAATTCTTGCTGATCAACAACCTGTTCTGGCTGCACGGTCGCGACCGATTCACCTCGCATCCTGACCTGCGTCGCGAACTGATGCGTCAGCGTGGCTATTTCGCCTATGCCACTAACCATTACCAGACCCACCAGTAAGCGCGAAGGAAAATAGCGGATGTATGATTTTGTGATTATTGGCGGCGGCATTATCGGCATGTCGACCGCCATGCAGCTGATCGATGTCTACCCGGATGCCAGAATTGCGTTGCTGGAGAAAGAGCCCGGTCCAGCCTGCCACCAGACGGGCCACAACAGCGGCGTGATTCATGCCGGGGTCTATTACACCCCCGGTAGCCTGAAGGCGCAGTTTTGCCTGGCCGGAAATCGCGCCACCAAAGCCTTTTGCGACCAAAACGGCATCCGCTATGACGTTTGCGGAAAAATGCTGGTTGCCACCTCTGCGCTGGAAATGGAGCGAATGCGCGCGTTATGGGATCGCACTGCCGCTAACGGTTTAGAGCGCGAGTGGTTAAACGCCGAAGAACTGCGTGAGCGTGAGCCGAACATCACTGGACTGGGCGGTATTTTTGTCCCCTCAAGCGGAATAGTCAGCTACCGCGAAGTCACCGCTGCGATGGCGAAGATTTTCCAGGCCAAAGGTGGTGAGATTATTTACAACGCGGAGGTCAGCGCGTTAAAGGAACACGCCACCGGCGTTATCGTGCAGACCCGTCAGGGTCAGGAGTATGAGGGTTCGAGCCTGATTACCTGTTCCGGCCTGATGGCCGATCGGCTGGTGAAAATGCTTGGCATCGAGCCCGGATTCATCATCTGCCCGTTCCGCGGCGAATACTTCCGCCTGGCGTCAGAACATAACCAGATAGTCAATCATCTGATCTACCCGATCCCCGACCCGGCGATGCCATTCCTCGGTGTGCATCTCACCCGCATGATAGACGGCAGCGTTACGGTGGGTCCGAACGCCGTACTGGCATTTAAACGCGAAGGCTACCGTAAACGCGACTTCTCGCTTAGCGATACGCTGGAGATCCTCGGCTCTTCCGGCATCCGCCGCGTGCTGCAAAACAACCTGCGTTCCGGGCTTGGTGAAATGAAAAACTCACTGTGCAAAAGCGGATATTTGCGGCTGGTGCAAAAGTATTGCCCGAGCCTGACGCAGAAAGATCTGCAGCCGTGGCCTGCAGGTGTGCGGGCACAGGCGGTGTCACCGGACGGCAAGCTGATTGACGATTTCCTGTTTGTCACCACGCCGCGTTCGATTCACACCTGTAACGCCCCGTCTCCCGCGGCAACGTCAGCTCTCCCGATCGGCGCGCATATCGTCAGCAAAGTTCACGCCCTTCTGGAGAACCAGAGTAATCCCGGACGCACGCTGCGTGCGGCACGTAGCGTGGAGACATTACACGCCGCGTTCACCCGTTAACCTTTTTAAGACAGGAAGCAATCATGCAACTTAACGATCCCACCTTGTTTCGCCAGCAGGCACTGATCGACGGACACTGGCGTGACGCCAACAGCGGCGAGACCATCGCGGTGACCAACCCCGCGAATGGTCAGCAACTGGGTAGCGTACCGAAAATGGGGGCGGATGAAACCCGCGAAGCCATTGAGGCCGCGAATCGCGCCCTGCCCGCATGGCGAGCGCTGACCGCGAAAGAGCGGGCCAATATTCTGCGTCGCTGGTTCAATCTGATGATTGAGCATCAGGACGATCTCGCCCGCCTGATGACGCTGGAACAGGGTAAGCCGCTGGCTGAGGCCAAAGGCGAAATCACTTATGCCGCCTCATTTATCGAGTGGTTTGCCGAAGAGGGCAAACGTATTTACGGCGACACCATTCCCGGCCATCAAGCTGATAAGCGTCTGATCGTCATCAAACAGCCGATCGGCGTTACCGCCGCTATCACACCATGGAACTTCCCTTCCGCAATGATCACCCGTAAAGCCGGTCCGGCGCTGTCGGCAGGCTGCACGATGGTGCTCAAACCCGCCAGCCAGACACCGTACTCCGCGCTGGCGCTGGCAGAACTGGCTAATCGCGCCGGCATCCCGGCAGGTGTTTTCAGCGTCGTGACCGGCTCAGCCAGTGCTGTTGGTAATGAGCTGACTGGCAACCCACTGGTGCGCAAGCTGTCGTTTACCGGCTCCACTGAAATTGGACGCCAGCTAATGCAGCAGTGCGCCAAAGATATCAAGAAGGTGTCACTCGAACTGGGCGGCAATGCGCCGTTTATCGTCTTTGATGATGCCGACCTTGATAAAGCCGTGGAAGGTGCGCTGGCATCGAAGTTTCGTAATGCCGGGCAGACCTGCGTCTGCGCCAACCGCCTGTATGTTCAGGACGGCGTGTATGAGCAGTTTGCCGACAAGCTCCAGCAAGCGGTGAGCAAGCTGCACCTCGGCGACGGTCTGCAACCTGACGTCACCACCGGGCCGCTGATCGATGAAAAAGCCGTCGCCAAAGTGCAGGAACACATCGCCGACGCGCTGGATAAAGGCGCACGCATCGTGGCGGGGGGTAAGGCTCACGCACTGGGCGGCAACTTCTTCCAGCCCACTATTCTGGTAGATGTGCCTGATAACGCGAAGGTCGCCAAAGAAGAGACCTTCGGCCCGCTGGCACCGCTGTTTCGCTTTAAAGATGAAGCTGACGTCATTGCCCAGGCCAACGACACCGAGTTTGGGCTGGCCGCTTACTTCTATGCCCGTGATTTAAGCCGGGTATTCCGCGTTGGCGAAGCGCTGGAGTACGGCATCGTCGGGATTAATACCGGCATCATCTCAAATGAAGTGGCCCCGTTTGGCGGCATTAAAGCCTCCGGTCTTGGCCGCGAAGGTTCGAAGTACGGCATCGAAGACTACTTAGAAATCAAATATATGTGTATTGGCCTTTAATAAAATAAATACTGGAGAACACCTGATGAGCACCAATAAAGAACTCATGCAACGTCGCAGTAACGCCGTTCCTCGTGGCGTAGGACAGATCCACCCGATTTTTGCCGAACGCGCAGAAAACTGCCGGGTTTGGGACGTTGAAGGCCGTGAGTTCCTCGATTTTGCTGGCGGTATTGCAGTGTTGAATACCGGTCACCTGCATCCGCAGATTGTCTCTGCGGTAGAAGCACAGTTGAAAAAACTGTCACATACCTGCTTCCAGGTGCTGGCCTATGAGCCGTACCTCGAACTGTGTGAGATTATGAACAAGAAAGTGCCGGGTGATTTCGCCAAGAAAACCCTGCTGGTCACCACCGGCTCTGAAGCGGTGGAAAATGCGGTGAAAATCGCCCGCGCGGCCACCAAACGTACCGGGACCATCGCCTTTAGCGGTGCCTATCATGGCCGTACCCACTACACCCTCTCATTAACCGGGAAAGTGAACCCGTACTCTGCTGGCATGGGGCTGATGCCGGGTCATGTGTATCGTGCGCTGTACCCTTGCGCGCTGCACGGTATCAGCGATGACGATGCGATTGCCAGCATCCACCGTATTTTCAAAAACGACGCGGCCCCGGAAGATATTGCCGCTATCGTCATTGAGCCCGTACAAGGCGAAGGTGGTTTTTACGCCGCCTCCCCGGCCTTTATGCAGCGCCTGCGCGCAATTTGTGACGAACACGGGATCATGTTGATTGCCGATGAAGTGCAGAGCGGCGCAGGGCGTACCGGTACGCTGTTTGCGATGGAGCAAATGGGTGTGGCCCCCGATCTGACTACCTTCGCAAAATCCATCGCCGGTGGCTTCCCGCTGGCCGGTGTCACCGGACGTGCTGAGGTGATGGACGCCGTCCCACCGGGTGGTCTGGGCGGTACCTATGCCGGTAACCCGATTGCCTGTGCCGCCGCGTTAGCTGTGCTGAACATTTTCGAGCAGGAAAACCTGCTGCAAAAAGCGAACGACCTGGGCAAAACCCTGCGCGATGGTCTGCTGGCCATTGCGGAAACGCACCGCGAGATTGGCGATGTACGCGGGCTGGGCGCAATGATTGCCATCGAGTTGTTCGAAGATGGCGACCACACCAGACCCGATGCCAAACTGACAGCCGACGTCGTCGCGCGTGCACGTGACAAAGGGTTGATCCTGCTCTCCTGCGGGCCTTACTACAACGTGCTGCGCATCCTTGTTCCACTCACCATTGAAGAGGCTCAAATCCGTCAGGGTCTGGACATTATTGCTCAGTGTTTTGCCGAGGCGAAGCAGGGGTAACCCCCGTATCTGAACGGGGATTGTAGGCCGGAAGCAGCGCATGCGCCGCTTCCGGAAATATTGTGATGCCCGGTGGCGCTCCGCTTACCGGGCCTACGGGTAAGGTGCAGGAAGCGACGTCAATAACAATAACGAGGTTTAAAGATGGGGCAAGTGTCACAATCACATGATTTAGGGGGCGGGCTGAAATCACGCCACGTCACCATGTTGTCCATTGCCGGGGTTATCGGCGCCAGTTTATTTGTAGGCTCAAGCGTCGCGATTGCCGAAGCCGGTCCGGCGGTGCTGTTGGCATATCTGTTCGCCGGGTTACTGGTGGTCATGATTATGCGCATGCTGGCCGAAATGGCCGTTGCCACACCCGATACAGGTTCCTTCTCCACCTACGCCGATAAAGCTATCGGGCCATGGGCCGGTTATACCATCGGTTGGTTGTACTGGTGGTTCTGGGTGTTGGTGATCCCGCTGGAAGCTAACATTGCGGCCATCATCCTGCATTCATGGATCCCTGGAGTGCCTATCTGGCTGTTTTCCCTGGTTATCACCCTGGCATTAACCGGCAGTAATTTGCTGAGCGTCAAAAATTACGGCGAGTTTGAATTCTGGCTGGCGCTGTGTAAAGTGATTGCCATTCTGGCATTTATCGCCCTCGGCGCAGCGGCGATTAGCGGCTTCTATCCCTACGCGGAAGTCGGCGGTGTTTCACGACTGTGGGATCAGGGCGGCTTTATGCCCAATGGTTTTGGCGCAGTACTCAGTGCGATGCTAATCACCATGTTTTCCTTTATGGGCGCGGAGATTGTCACCATTGCCGCCGCGGAATCCGACACCCCGGATAAACACATCGTACGGGCGACAAACTCGGTTATCTGGCGTATCTCAATTTTCTATCTGTGCTCCATTTTCGTGGTGGTTGCGCTGATCCCGTGGAACATGCCGGGACTTAAAGAGGTTGGGTCGTACCGCTCGGTACTGGAGTTGCTGCATATTCCGCATGCAAAGCTGATCATGGATTGCGTCATTTTGCTGTCGGTAACCAGTTGCCTGAACTCCGCGCTATATACGTCATCCCGTATGCTCTATTCCCTGAGCCGTCGTGGCGATGCCCCTGCCTTTATGGGTAAAACAAACCGCAGCAAAACGCCGTATGTGGCAGTACTACTCTCTACCGGGGCGGCATTCCTCACCGTTATCGTCAACTATTACGCGCCGGCCAAAGTATTTAAGTTTCTGATCGACAGCTCCGGCGCCATCGCACTGCTGGTCTATCTGGTGATTGCTATTTCTCAGTTACGGATGCGCAAGATCCTGCTGGCGCAGGGCGGTGAAATTAAACTGAGAATGTGGCTCTTTCCATGGCTTACCTGGCTGGTGATCGCCTTTATTGTCTTCGTATTAGTGGTGATGCTCTTCCGTCCGGCGCAACAGCTGGAGGTGGTGTCGACCGGGCTACTCGCCATCGGGATTATTTGCACCGTGCCCATTATGTCACGCTGGAAAAAACTGCTATCGTGGCAAAAAACACCGTTGCAAAATACGCATTAAATCTGATCCCGGCGCAGGCCGGGACATTTATTCAGGAGTAAGAACATGACCGCCATTTCCCAACCGACGGCCATTGATGGGTACCGCTGGCTGAAGAACGATATCATCCGCGGTATATATCAGCCTGATGAGAAACTGCGTATGAGCCTGCTGACTTCACGTTATGAACTGGGCGTTGGGCCACTGCGCGAAGCGCTTTCGCAACTGGTTGCAGAGCGACTGGTCACGGTGGTCAATCAGAAAGGATATCGGGTGGCGCCGATGTCCGAGCAAGAGTTACTCGATATTTTCGATGCCCGCGCCAATATGGAAGCCATGCTGGTGGGTCTGGCTATCGCACGTGGCGACGACGCCTGGGAAGCCGAGATTCTGGCGCGTGCGCATATGCTCAGCAAGCTGGAGGCCGTTGACGCCAGCGAGCAGATGCTTGATGAGTGGGATCAGCGCCATCAGGCGTTTCACACGGCGATTGTTGCTGGCTGTGGTTCGCAATATCTGCTGCAAATGCGTGAACGGCTGTTCTCTCTGGCGGCACGATACCGTTTCATCTGGTTGCGTAAAACGGTGCTGTCGGTAGAGATGCTGGAAGATAAGCACGATCAACATCAAACGCTGACCGAAGCGATTCTGGCACGCGATGCCGCCCGCGCCAGCGAGTTAATGCGCCAGCACCTGCTGACGCCAATACCCATTATTCAGCAAGCCATGTCCGGCAAACTGCTGACGGGAAAAGCCTAGTCGCGAGTTTGGACCCAGAAGGCATGGATAAGGCCTGGGATGTAGCCCAACAGTGTCAAAACGATATTGAGGATAAATGCCCAGCCGAATCCTTTCCCCAGCAACACGCCAAGCGGAGGCAGAATAATAGTAAAAACGATTCTCCAGAAACCCATACACACTCCATACAAGCAAAAAAAATAATCATTTCTTAGAAATCTAAGGTTAGTGAGTTTATCCAACTCTGCCTGGCTTCCCCTGCTGTTTTACCCTCCTTTACGCTCTTTACGCTGGCGTACGATGCTCACTTACTTTAGAATTACCTTAACTTAGAAAACACTAAAGTATATATGACTGAACTCGAACACCTGCAGGCCAGCGCTGAACAGGCTGCCGCCCTACTCAAAGCGATGAGTAATCCAAAACGGTTACTGATTTTGTGCATGCTTTGTGGCTCACCGGGTACCAGCGCGGGAGAGTTAGCCCGCGTTACTGGTCTTAGTGCATCGGCCACCTCACAGCATCTGGCAAGAATGCGCGAAGAGGGGCTGATAGACAGCCAGCGTGATGCCCAGCGCATCCTTTACTCCATTAAAAATGCGGCCGTGAACTCGCTGATCGCCACATTAAAAACACTGTATTGCCCATAAGGAACCACTATGACCATTGGGATGATTTCCCCCCACGAGGCGCAGACGCTGTTAGCTCAGGGCGCAAAACTGATTGATATCCGCGACGCTGACGAGTATCTGTACGAGCATATTCCCGAGGCGCACCTGGCACCGCTATCCACCCTGGAGCAGGGTTCACTCCCCGCAAACTTACGGGCTGAGCGCATTATTTTTCACTGCCAGTCAGGCAAGCGTACACAAAACGCGGCGGCAAAATTGAATGCCGCCGCCGCGCCAGCACAGGTCTGGCTGCTTGAGGGTGGAATCGACGGCTGGAAAGCGGCAGGTCTGCTGGTTGCAAAAGATAGCTCACAACCGTTGCCGCTAATGCGTCAGGTGCAGATTGCCGCAGGCAGTCTTGCCTTGCTTGGCGTCATTCTCGGTTATGCCGTTAACAGCGGCTTCTTCTTACTCAGCGGTTTTGTTGGTGCGGGGCTGGTACTTGCGGGTGTAACTGGCTTCTGCGGTATGGCGCGACTGCTCGACAAAATGCCCTGGAACCGACGTACTCATTAAGCGGTAATAGAAGAAACAGCGCTGTACCCGCCGATTGACGTGATCTATGGTGGGCTTTGTGATTAAGAAAGGAGCGCAATATGTTTAAACCTGGCGATCTGGTGCAACCGCGTATGGGCGGACCAAAACTGAAAGTTGTCGAAGTGAAAGACGAACAAATTGTGGCTGTACAAGCCAGCAATGAAAGCGGCGAAAAATACACCCTAAAAACTGCTGATGTCACGCGATATTCTGAAGAAGGCGATTTCGGCGTCTGCTGAAAATAAGCGGTGAGGTTCCCCTCACCGCATTGATATTAGATCAAAAAATCATCGAGAGATTTACCGGCAGCCAGCGCCTGCGCAATCGGCTTCGGCGTGCGGCCTTGTCCAGTCCATGTTTTTGTTTCACCATTGGTATCCGTAAAACGATATTTCGCCGGACGTGGTTGACGTTTTTTAACCGAACGCGACATTGCCGCCGACATGCTCAACAGTTCTTCAGGATCAATCCCATCGGCTTTCATCATCGCCAGCAGTGTATTAATTTTTTCCTGCTGTTCTGCACGTTGGCGCTGCAGCTGTTCTTCTTCGTCACGTCGTTCTTTGGTGACTACCCGGAGTTTTTCCAGCATATCGTCCAGAACCTCGACGGATAATTCACGCGCCATGGCACGTAGCGATCGAATATTATTTAAGTTTTTTAACATTGAACTCATATTAATAAAACCTCTTTAACGCAAAAACAAAAATCGGTATTACGACGCAAATTGTATGCGAGTGTTTTTTCTTTTTCCAGTCTCTTTTTTGTCGCAAGATATTAAAACGACAATCGCTAATATTATTTACCTTGTCATACAATGAATTTTAGTCACCGATATTTTATATTCGGCCAGCAACCAGAATAAATAGACGTCGTGATATCTCACTGCCGCACCAGATAAACCAATATAGGCATCGCACAGGCGTTGCGGTAGATATGCGAAATATTCGTCAACATTCAAAAAGGAGCGCAAAAAGTTCAGAAAAACAAGTCAAAACAACTTATTGATTTTTAATGATTTTAATTTGCATGACAACGAAAATGCCAAAACGAACAAAAAACAAACCACCACAGAGCATTTTATCGACAAAAAGGCAATAAATAAAAATTTTAAGCTAGTTGCTAGTTATTATGTAGGCAGATATCCTATTAAAACGCGAAAGCGACAAGACAAATCACTAGCAACAAAGGTATTGAAAACCTTTTTTCCCCTTTTTACAAGGAGCATTAACATGTTCTCTCCGCAGTCACGCTTGCGTCATGCTGTAGCAGACACGTTCGCGATGGTTGTTTATTGTTCTGTCGTGAACATGTTGATCGAGATATTCCTTTCAGGAATGAGCTTCGAACAGTCACTGTATTCCAGACTGGTCGCCATCCCCGTCAACATCCTGATCGCCTGGCCATACGGTATGTACCGCGATTTGTTTATGCGCGCGGCACGCAAAGCCACGCAGGCAGGATGGGCAAAAAATCTGGCGGATGTGCTGGCCTATGTCACGTTCCAGTCACCGGTGTATGTGATTATTCTGCTGACGGTTGGCGCTGACTGGCACCAGATCACGGCTGCGGTAAGTTCAAACATCGTGGTCTCAATGCTGATGGGTGCAGTATATGGCTACTTCCTTGATTATTGCCGCCGCCTGTTTAAGGTCAGCAGCTACCACCAGGCTAAAGCATAAAACATCTCATCGCGACTGGCACCGCCAGTCGCGTTATCAGTTTGAACTCACGTCGCCAAACAACCCATTCAAATAACGTTCCAGCGCGATACGCGAGCTAAAGCCGTGTGGAATACCATAATGTTCATGAGTATCGCCGGCTAAATAAAGCGGGAATTGCTGATAGTGATCGCAGGTTTTAATATCCGTGGCTGGTTCTGCCAGTGAAGAACTACGCTCTTTTAGCGTGGGATGAATAACCAATGCGGTACGCCCCATCCGCGCTTCACGGTTTACGTATACATAATTCTCGCCACGTCGATAACCGTATGTTTTCTGTGTGACTACATCAACGGTAAAGCCCACTTTTTCAAGTACGCGCGCCACCTCATCAGGTCGTAAATACATATTATTTTCCTCGTTATCTTTTACTGCGGGCTTACCTTACCTGATTCAGCATTAGCAACGCTTTCAGAAAAGTCCATAAACGAGTGCAGACGGTGAGATGAATATCTTAAGAACAACGCAAATTTATGTCAGCGCCAACCGGAGTTGATATGCAGCCTGCTGCGCCATTTCCGCCGTTCGGATATTGGTGAATGACAGTAATATTCCCCCCTTACCTGCTGAGGTGATGCGCCACCGGCTTAAGGCCTGAACCGCCAACCCGACCTGATTCGCTTTGCGTACTAACGCAGTGTCATCCCCCGCCACGGCGATCACCAGTTGGATCCCGCCCTCTTGTGGTACCACGCTAAACCCCTGCTCTGTCAGAGCGCTTTCCATCCATTGACGCCGTTGGGCATAATGCTGGCGCATCCGTTTTAAGTGCCGCCAGAAATGACCGTCGCGCATAAAATCAGCCAGCGTTTGTTGCCATAAAACCGGGACACTGCAAGCCGTTAGCGCTGCCTGTTGGCGAAAATGTGCGACCTGAGTCAGCGGAACCACCAGCCAGGCTGTGCGTAAAGCGGGAAATAACGATTTACTGAACGTGCCCGCATAAATCACCCGCTGCGGCGCATCCAGACTTTTAAGCGGTGGTAACGGTTTGCCGTGGTAACGAAACTCACTGTCGTAGTCATCTTCGATTACCCACGCCTGTGCGCGGTCAGCCCATTCCAGCAACTGGTGACGGCGGGCCAGAGAAAGCGCCACGCCCAGCGGGCTTTGGTGTGCGGGTGTCAGCAAGGCAAAACGCGCCTGTGGGTAGTCACGGATCCCGGCACTGACATCAAGGCCATCGGCATCAACCGCAACAGGCATCAGCTCAATGCGTTCCTGGGTGACCACGGGCCGAATCAATGGAAAGCCGGGATCTTCGACCCACATCCCCTCGCCGGGTGTGGCCAGCGCACGCAGGATCAACATCATTGATGCCGCATAACCCGACGTAATAAAAACCTGCTCCGGAAGACATTCAATGCTGCGTGACACTCGCAGGTAATCAACTATCGCCTGGCGTAGCAGCAGTTCACCACAAACATCCCCCACTGCGAGGTCAAAACGTGTTTGGGTGCGCAAACGTCGTCCCATGACCCGTGCCCAGATATCGCGCGGAAAAAGATCAAGCGCTGGCAATCCCATCTGAAAAAGCTGTGGTGTACCGTTTTCTCCGGCGAATACGGTAGGGGTTGAGGGCGAGGTTTCCAGTCGCAATTGCTCGCTGACAAAGGTTCCCGCCTGACCGCGTCGCGTAAGCCAGCCCTGCGCCACCAACTCAGCATAAGCGTTTTCTACCGTCGAACGTGAAACTCCCAATTCCTGGGACCAGGTTCGGCTGGAGGGTAATCTTGTGCCAGGCTTAAGATCGCCTTTCTCAATAGCGGTTTTTAACTGACGGGCAATTTGCTGGTAGCGCGGCATTTATGGTCTGCTTTTTAAGTAAAAATATGGCTCTCTTTAGCAGACCATTATAGTGCTACATTGCAGGTCATCCAAATGAGGAGCAATACCATGACAATGTTACGCCAGCCCTATTACGAACTCAGTCCTGAAGTCTATAGCGCCCTGGTTCAGGCAAGCAAAGCGTTGGAAAACTGCGCACTGGAACCCACGCTGACAGAACTGATTTACCTGCGGGTTTCACAAATCAACGGCTGCGCATTTTGCCTTGAAATGCACAGCAAAGCGCTGCGTAAAGCTGGCGTGGAGCAAGCCCGTCTGGATGCGCTGGCGGGTTGGCGTGTGAGTCACCATTTCAGCGAACGAGAACGTGCGGCACTGGCATGGGCCGAGTCCGTCACTCATGTCGCCAGTAGCCATGCCGAAGACGATGTTTATCTGCCACTGCTTGACCATTTTAGTGCCAAAGAAATAAGCGACCTGACCTTCGCAATCAGCCTGATGAACTGCTTTAACCGCCTGGCTGTGGGTATGCGTATGTAATTATGCGCCGCCGGATGGCGGCATAAATGCCTTATCCGGCCTACGATACGCTCTCCTTGCGGTTGGCAAACGCATGTCATTATGCGCCGCCGGATGGCGGCAAAAATGCCTTATCCGGCCTACGATGCGCTCTCCTTGCCGTTGGCAAACGCATGTCATTATGCGCCGCCGGATGGCGGCATAAATGCCTTATCCGGCCTACGATGCGCTCTCCTTGCCGTTGGAAAACGCATGTCATTATGCGCCGTCGGATGGCGGCATAAATGCCTTATCCGGCCTACGATGCGCTCTCCTTG